>JBEKKG010000226.1:0-9400 GCA_050010835.1 Planctomycetota bacterium | reverse complement strand
GGTGTCGAGGCCATCCTGTGCCTGCGCGCCTTGTGGCTGTCGCAAGACCGCCGCTGGGATCGCTACTGGTCCAACCGTCCTGCTTACCTCAGACGAGCCGCCTAAAACGTCATGCACCCTATCATAACATCATAGCCACAGAGTCCTTGCGGAAATATGACGTGCTCGATACCAAGGAAGATAGGTCCCGCTTCCGATTGACATGGAAATCCCGCCGGCCATGCGGTAGAATGGCTCCCGGTGAAGGATATTGGAGGTCCTCAAATGGCTGATGCAACTGAGAATGCCCGCCCCTTGGCGGCCCGCGAATGCAAGCCCTGCAAGGGCGGCGTGCCGCCGCTCAAGGGTGAGGCGCTGGCGGAACTGCAACGCCAGCTTGGCAACGGCTGGAACGTCGTCAACGAGCACCATCTGGAGAAGGAGTTCCGCTTCCCTGACTTCCGCGGCGCGTTGGGGTTCACGAACAAGGTGGGCGAGTTGGCTGAGTCCGTCGCTCATCATCCGGATATCCACCTGGCTTGGGGCAAGGTCAATGTCACGATCTGGACACACAAGATCGGCGGCTTGAGCGAAGCGGACTTCGTCTTCGCGGCCATAGTGGACGAACTGCTCCCTACAGAGACACAGAGGTACAGAGGAGGAGATTAGGATTTTGGAAAAGCCTGGTTTTTGCCGTTCTCTGTGTCTCTGTGCCTCTGTGGTGAATAGGGTCTGGGGAAGCACATGGCGCGAGTGAAATCATCCCTGGCAGGCAAAACCGCCTTGGTGACGGGCGCGGCGAAGCGGCTCGGCCGGGCCGTGGCGCTGGCGCTGGCGCGGGAAGGCGTCAACGTCATCGTCCACTACAGCACCTCGGCCTCAGAGGCCGAAGCGACGGCTCGGGAAATCCGGCGCCAGCGGGTGAAGGCCTGGACGCTCCGCGCGGACCTCGCGGAGCCGGCGCAGGTCCAGGGGCTTTTCGCTGAGGCGCTGAAGGTTGCCGGGCCGGTCGCTTACCTGGTCAACAATGCCTCGGTCTTCGCGCCGAGCCGTTTGACGGACTTCACGGCGGAAGAGCTCCAGGCCAACGTCCAGCTCAACGCTCTGGCGCCGTTGTTCCTCGCTCGCGCTCTGGCCGCACAACATCGCGCGGGCGCCGTCGTCAATTTTCTGGACGCACGCATCGCGGATTACGACCGGGAACACGCCGCGTATCACCTGAGCAAACGCATGCTCCATTCGCTGACGAAAATGATGGCGCTGGAATTCGCCCCGCTGGTCCGCGTGAACGCCGTGGCGCCGGGCCTGATCCTGCCGCCGCCCGGCAAGGATGAGGCGTACCTGCGCCGCCTCGTCAATACCAACCCGCTGCACCGCATCGGCACGCCTGAAGGTGTGGCCGCCGCGGCAGTCTTTCTCCTGCGTAGCGAGTTCATCACGGGGCAGGTCATCTACGTGGACGGGGGACGACATTTGAAAGGCTGCGTGTATGGCTAGGGGAAAACTAAAGGGCTCCCTCACCCTACCCTCCCCCGCGAGGGGGGAGGGAAAAGCGGCGCCAAGGCGCCGCACTCCAAGACTGGACGCCATCCACATTCGCGACCTGCTGTTGCGTTGCGTCGTGGGGATTTACCCGGAGGAGCGCAGAGCCAAGCAGGATGTGCTCATCAACATCACGCTTTTCGCGGACCTTTCCGCCGCGTGCCGCAGCGACCGCATCGAAGATACGGTGGATTACAAGGCCATCAAGAAAGAGGTGATTGCCGCAGTGGAGGTGTCCGAGTTCCAGTTGATCGAGCGGCTTGCCGAGTTGGTCGCGTCACTCTGCCTGAAAGAGGAACGAGTGGTGCGTGTGCGGGTGCTCGTCGAGAAACCAGGCGCGCTGCGGTTCGCGCGGACGGTCGGGGTGGAGATCGTTAGGGAAAGGGGCTAGGGGCTAGGGGTTAGGGGCGAGGGGCGCGGTGAATGTCGTGGCCTACGTGGCCGTGGGATCCAACCTCCAGCCGGAAGCGAACATTCCGGCGGCACTGGAGCGGCTGCTGAGCTTTGTGCGCGTCACCGCCAGTTCCACTTTCTACCGGACTGCGGCGCTGCGGCGTCCCGGCGACCCGGAGTTCCTCAATGGCGTCTGGCAGATCGAGACGCCCCTGAATGCGCGCGCGCTCAAGTTCTCCGTCCTGCGCGGCATCGAGAACGAACTGGGCCGCATTCGCGGCGTGGACCGGTACGCGCCGCGGACGCTTGACCTGGATCTGCTGGTGTACGGCGAGGCGGCCATCAACGAGCCGGGCCTGCGCGTTCCGGACCCGGACATCCGTTCCCGCCCCTTCCTCGCGGCGCCGCTCTTGGAGCTTTCCGCCGGGCTGGTGCTGGCGGACACAGGGGAGACCCTCGCCGGCGTGTGGCGCGGGCGCCTGGGGCCGGAGGCCGGCGAGCCGCTGGTGGCAGACCGTGGGATGACAGAGCAACTCAGAGAAAGGATCAGGCGATGAATCTGGAGCACGTCCAAGCGCTGGTGCGCGAGCTGCTGTTGGAGATAGGCGAGAACCCGAACCGCGAGGGGCTGCTCAAGACGCCGGAGCGGGTGGCGAAGTCTTTCGAGTTCCTCACGCGCGGCTACCGCGAGAACGTGAAAACGATAATCAACAACGCGGTTTTCGCCTCTTCCGCGAACAACATGATCATCGTCCGCGACATCGAAGTCTACAGCCTGTGCGAGCACCACATGCTGCCCTTCTTCGGACGGTGCCACGTGGGCTACATCGCCAAAGCCAAGGTGCTGGGCGTGAGCAAGCTGGCGCGCATCATTGACTCGCACGCGCGCAGGCTGCAAATCCAGGAGCGGCTGACGGCCGACATCGCCAACGAGATCCGCCAAGCCGTGGACGCAGAAGGCATCGGCGTGGTCATGGAATGCCGGCACCTGTGCATGATGATGCGCGGCGTGGAGAAACAAAACTCCATCTTCACCACATCGTCGGTTCTCGGCAGCTTCCACAGCTCGGCAGCCACACGGGCCGAGTTCCTCAGCTTGATTCCGGCGGCGAAGGGGACGTTGTAACCAAAAAAAAGGCGCCCGGCGGGGCGCCTTTTCGCTGCCAGTCCAGGGCGGTTTACTTCACCGGGCGGACTTTCGTGGCCTTGGGGCCTTTCGTGTCTTGAATGGCCTCGTACTCCACGCGCTGGCCTTCCGCCAGCGACCGAAACCCCTCCGCCTGAATCTCGCTGTGGTGGCAGAATAGATCCTTTCCACCCTCATCGGGAGTAATGAAGCCATACCCCTTCTGATCACTGAACCACTTCACTTTGCCCGTCGCCATCAACGTTCTCCTTCACTTCCCGCGGCTCTACTACATAACGGCCCACACTGGCCGATTTGCTTTGGAGCTCAACACCCTTAAGCCTATCAGCCTCGCGGGATATGTCAACAAAGTTTCACAAACATTTGCGCACGGACAATTCCGGTTGCTTTATTGGCGGGCAAGGTAGAATCAGGCTGTTGGGTCTTGTCCCAAAAGGGGCGAGCCCCTGTCCGCGGCGGCTGCTTAGCCATTTGGGCCTGGCAGGGAGTCAGGAATCATGGAGGCGACTGGGATGCGCGCAACTCGGTGTTCATGGCTGGGCCGCCTTTGGTTGCTGCCGTGCGCCGTGGCCCTGGGCTGGGCCTGCGCGCCGGCAGCACGAGAGGAGGAGGCCGACCCGCCTGCTGAGGACATCCGCTACGACCTCCTTAAGATGGAAGGCAAAGTCTATCGCTTTGACCGGAAGACCTCGGAAATCAACGAGCTTGTCAGGACCAAGGCGGGATTCGATCTCGTGCCCCAGCCTGTTCATCAGGTCCCCCCCAGACCTGCCGGCGAGACGCCCTTGGCATTGCCCAGGACGGGGAGAATCCCAGACGATACGGCGCCGCCCCAGGCCGATGCCACACCTAAGAAGGCCAAGGCCCCCATTGAGATTTTTGACGACCAGGGCAACGACATCACCTACCAGATCACGGATCAGGACCGCGAGGCCGCCAAGGGCGCGATCCAGGCCTACCGCGAAGAACTCTCTCTGTCGCATTCGCTCGACATGGGCGAGCGCATCAAAGGCAGCTTCTTGGTGCGCAACAGGGGAAACAGGAGGCTCAAGGTGTTGGAACTGCTGCTCCAGGCCCCCGTCGCCGGGCATGACAAGCCCGAGGAACACCGTTTCCTCTACGTGGACCGCCCCGGCCAGCCAGGCCCGCCGCAGCCCGCGACCGCGGGAAACGAAGGCAACTTCATACTCCAAAAAGTTGACATCCCCAGCCCGCCCGGCGGCCTGAAGGGCCAGCCGGATTTGAAAGTCAGCTACCTCAAGTTCGCGGATTGACACAGTTGACGGTCAATCCCAAACCTAAAATCCAAAATATCAGCGCAGCCTCACGATCCTGCGCCCCGTGATGGACTCCAGCTCGGCGCGCGTCAGGGCCACTGACTTGCGCGCGTCGGCGGCGGTGGTGACCTTGGGCGGCTCGCCTTTCTCGATGCACCCCAGGAAATAGGAGATTTCAGCCTCCCAACCCGTGGTTGCCGCAGTCTGCACCACTTCCGGTTCCTTCGCACCGGCCTTGTGCAGGAGCAGCGTCTTGCCGGTGCGCGCCAGGTCGAAGTCCAACGTGGCCTGGTCGAAAACCACGGTATAGCGCATGGTGAAACCGTAAGTGGGATCGGCGTGCCAGCCACCCTCGGCCATAACCACTTGTCTGGGGTTCTTGTACAGGTACGTGGCCACGACCAGGTCAATCCCATCGCGCGTGGCCTTCCCGGAACTCCCCACCGCGAAGACGGCTTGCGGTTCCCCGAAGACGTAGCGCACAAAGTCCACATCGTGGATGTGCAGGTCGAAGAGCGCGGACCCGGAAAGGGCCGGCTCAAGCAGCCAGTTGCCGCAGGACCACACGGGCGTAGAGCCGAAGCGGCGGAAAACGGCCGACAGCACGTTCCCATAGCGCCGCTCGGCGACGGCGTCCTTCAGCCAGGCCCATTCGGGCCAGAAGCGCATGCAGTGGGCCGGCATCATGAAGCCCTTGGCCTTCTTGACGGCCCGGACCATGCGGTCCGCATCTTTCAGGCTCACAGCCAGCGGCTTCTCGCACAGCACGTGTTTGCCTGCGGCCAGCGCCTTGACGACGTGCTCCGCGTGCAGGTACGTCGGCAGGCAGATGTCCACCAGGTCCACATCCGGATCCGCAAAGAGCTCCGCCGCTGTGTGGTGGGACCGCAGGGTCCTGGGATCCACACCGAGATTGCTCTGGTCTCCGATATTGCCTCCGCCGGCGCTCCAGTCGCCCGCCGCCTTCTTAGGATCGCTGTCGCAGTAGGCCACCAACTGCGCGCGCTTTTCCTTGGCGTATATGCCCACGTGCGCCTTGCCCATGAAGCCGATGCCGAGAACACCTACGCGAATCGCCATGCCTTGGCTCCTTTCCAACAATGCTTCGGTAGGACAGCCTTTCCAGGCTGTCCGGACAGGCTGGAAAGCCTGTCCTACCGATCCCTCAGCAGCCCGTCCATGTCCTTGCTGACCTGCTCCGGCAGGCCAGGTCTCCACGGCAACATCTCGGCGGTCACGTAGCCCTTGTAGCCCACTTTTCGGAACGCGGCCATGACCGCTTTCCAGTCCACGTCGCCCGCGCCCAGGTCGCAGAAACTATAGGCGCCCGCCCAGGCGCTGCCCCGCGCGATCTTGCGGCAGGCCGTGGCGGTCTCCAAGGTTTCCCCCTGTTCGCCGCCGCCGAAAAACAGGAACTTGAAGTCCTTCCAGTGTACGCGCCCGATGCGCTTGCCCAGGAGTTGAATCCAATGCTCGGGGAAACCGTTAAGGCGCGCATTGCCGCAATCGAAGTAGCTCTGCACATAGCGCGAACCGAAACTGTCAATGAAGCCGCGGTACTCCAGCGGCGAGAGCAGGAATTTGTTCCACACGTTTTCCAGGCAGATTGCAACCTTCAGTTTCTCCGCGGTCTTCACGCAGGCCTGGATGCCGGCGTGCGCGCGCTTGTAGCATTCGTCATAGCGCACGTGTTCGCTCTTGGGATCGAAGAACACGTCCACCGCGCCGGGAATAACCAGGACCGCGTCCGTGCCGATGGCCGCGGCGATGTTGAGCAGTTTCTTGGTGTACTCGACGGCTTCCTTGCGCGTGGCGGCGTTGGACGAGGAGAGCGACGTGCCCCAGTACACGCCGGTGGCCAGCGAGCTGACTTCGATGCCGATGCTCTGCGCGAGTTTCGCGATCTCCCCGCAGGTCCCCGGCGTCACGTCGAAAGCCAGTTGCCCGCCGGGCACGCACAATTCTACGCTGTCAAAGCCCGCGGCCTTGGCTTCTTTGAGCACCTTCTCAACGTCGGCCTTGCCTTCCAGACCGCCCTCAAACGACCAGTAACTGATGCCTTTCTTCACGGCCTGACCCTCCGAAGTATTGGCCCGTCAGTTGTCCATTGCCAGTTGTCCGTTGTCAAGGCCACACGTGGTTGCGGCCACCACACGTATGCCCGGCCCGCAGGCATTTGTCAAGGCATGGCGCAGGCTGTCAGCCTGCGAGCACAGGCTGACAGCCTGTGCCACATCGGGCTGAGCCACCGCAAAGTGGACGGCGCCGCTGCCCGACATCTGCCACCGCCCCGGGTAACACTCCTCCAGCAGCCTCTGGACGGCCGCGAGCTGAGGCTCCACAAGCCTCGCCGGGCCAACCAGGTCGTTCCTGGTCCCCAGTTGTGCAGAAGCGCCGCTGCCGAGTCGGCCGAGCGCGGCTGCCACCCCAGCAGCCACGTGCTCCAACTTGCGCACGCCGCTCGTCCTGTCACTTGTGGCGCAAGCCTCCGGCTTGCGTCGCAATCCGGAGGATTGCGCTACGCTCCATTGAGGCGCCTGCAAAGCCTTATACACCGCGGGAGTGGAAACGTGCAATGGCGGCATGATCAGCAGGAGCTTTACCTCCGGCCATTGTTCGGACCCCGGCAACTGCTCCACTATCTCCCCGCGCCCCAAGCAGCGCCGCCAGCCGCCGAACAGGAAGAAGGCCACGTCGCTGCCCAGTTCAGCGGCCAGGGGCTGCAACTGCGGGACCGGCCAGTTGAGTCCCCAGAGCCTGTTCAGTCCGCGCAGGGTGCTGGCGCCATCGCTCGATCCGCCGCCCATGCCTCCACCGGCGGGGATGCGCTTCTCGAGATGGATGCGCGCGGCGGCAGGCTGGCCGGCGGCCCTGGCCAGGGCTTGGGCGGCCTTCACCACCAGGTTGTGCTCGCCGGTTGGCAGCGCCGGATCGCTGCACGTGAATTCCAAACCCGCACTGCGCTCGAAGGTCAAAGTATCGCACAAGCTGACATTGACCATGACCGTGTCCAGCGCGTGGAAGCTGTCCGGCCGCTTCCCCAGGACGTGCAGGTCCCAGTTGATCTTGGCATGGGCTTGCAGTGTCAGCATTACTCCGGCTCGTAGGTGAATGTCAGCGGGTACTTGGCCGTGCGCGCCTGCGCATGTGCCTGGTCAACGCGGAACTCCGCCTCTTCCAACGGCAACACGGCGACCAGCGCGACGCCGGAGGTGTGGGCTTTGAGCATTATTTCCACTGCGTCCGCTTCGTTCTTCCTGAAGACCTCCAGCAGCATGCGGATCACGAAGTCCATGGGCGTCACGTCGTCGTTGTGCACCAGGATCCGGTAGAGCGGCGCAAGACGCACTTCCTCCTTCACCACCGTGGCTTGCTGCGGTTCCAGCACCGCCGGACCGGCCGGGTCACCCATTTGCAATTACCTCAGCTCGTTCTTGTGCTCGTCCCACCAGCGTTCCCAGTCGCCCCGCCCGGCGTCCCAGTCCGGATGCTTGAGGTTCCCCAGGCAGACCGTCAGGCCATTGCGCGCAATCCTGCGGCGGTCGCCTTTGGACTTGCCGGCATAAGGAATGAGGTGCTCGGCGATCACGGCGCGTTCCGCGGCGTTGAGTCGCGAATCCCACGTCTTGCGGTCATCATCGTCGAAATGCTTGGGGTCTCCCCCGCAAGCTTCGACCATGCGGCGCCAGTCGCGGCCGTCGTCCCGCATCGGCGCTTCGCCTTCACCGTAACGTTCCGCGTACACGCCCATCAGGAATATGGCGGCGCTGGGGCCGCTGCAATGGGCGATGAGATCCTCCGTATCCAGGATCATGTTCCGCAACTCGCGGCTGGTGAAGTAGCGCTGCACAGGGCTTTCCCCGCTCCTCCTGCGCCGCACCAAGGCCCCGCCGGCGTCCTTGGCGTAAGGGATCAGCACCGGACGCGCCAGCTCCAGGGCCGCCCGATGTGTTTCGAACAGGCCAAGCGCCGCGTCCGGGTTGGCCGCACTGGCAACTTGCTCCCACAGTGTGATCTTGATGGGCAGGTCAATCGGCTCCGGGTAAGACTCCGTGATAAGTTTGTTCGCCGCGGGAAGGAATCTGCGCAGTTCATTGCCCACCGCCGGCCTGTCCCCGTGCCTGAAGCTCTGGATCAGGCCTGTCAGGCGGCCGCGGTCTTCGGCGCTCAGTCCGCTGTCAGCGGGGTAAGGCGAGGCGGCGGCAGCAGGGGCTACGGGGGCAGGTTGCAAGCGCACACGCGGCGGTTCCGCGGCAATGGCGGAATCCGGCAGGTTGAGCTTTCCTCCCGCGCCTATACATTGCTTCACCAACGCAGCTTGGGCGGGCGTCAATTGGCCAAACTCGACGTAAACATCAACTTTGGCCGCGCTGAGCGGTTCGAGACGCTTGAGCTGCGCGGCCTTGGCAGGATCAATCGTCACGCCCTCCGCGGACAAGGCCGGGATTGAGAAGGCTAGAGCGAACAACAGGGCCGGAACCGTTTTGCGAATCATGTTGAAGGTCCTCCTTGAGCTGCATTGTACACCTACTGCCCATAGTATACCAGACTGTGGTGCGGGGTGGAATCTTCATCTTCAATGTCTGCGCGTTGTGGGTGCATGGCAGCAAACGCAGGTCTCCTATGGAGCGCCGGCGTCCCGCCGGCTTTCGTCGGCGCGCCATTACATCGCCGGGCATAGGCCGGCGGGACGCCGGCGCTCCATTTGCTGCCATCACCCGCGCGTTGTACTGCGCGCGGTTGCGATTTCCAGTTCTTACCCCAGGCGAAGGGGAACGAACATGGGTTGCAGCGGCCCAATCGAGCGTGTCAGATTGCGACAAGTGCCATATAGCTAAGATGTTATGAGAGACACGCCAGTACGGAAGGCAGTCCAAAATTGAAACGTTTTGTCGCACGATTGATCGGTTACTGCACAGCGTTTGCAGGCCTTTTGCATGAAATCTGAGGAGCTTTACCAAGGGAGTGGCTTCAACTGGCGCATGATTGGCATGCACGGCCTGGAGGGCTTCGGCGAGGGCCTTATCCAGGTTTCTGCGTGTCCCGTTATTGTAAACCCTTA
>JBEKKG010000225.1:0-9421 GCA_050010835.1 Planctomycetota bacterium | reverse complement strand
GGCCTACAAACCGGACCTGAACTTCGGCGTCTGTCCCGCGCCGATGCCCGACGCCGGCCAGGAGCCCATTTCCTGGCTGGGCGGCTTTGCCTGGGTCATGCCCCAGGGCGCCCGGCATCCGCGCGAAGCCTGGAAACTTATCCGCAAGCTGGCCGGCGTGGAGACCAGCCTGCACATGGCCGCGATCCAGGCGCGCACCGAAGCCGCGCAGGGGCGCATGTTCATCCCCGGCCTGAACGCCAACCGCCGCATCACCGAAGCGCTTTTCAACAAGTATCTGAAGGACGCCGACCCCAAGTTCCGCGAAGCCTTGCAGGTCTTCATTGACCTGCTGCCGCGCAGCAGATACCGCCCCGTGACTCCTGTCGGCCAGTTGCTCTGGAACCAACACCGCGAGGCCACCGAGAACGCCATCTTCGCCAAGCCCGAGGAACACATCACGCCGCAGAGCGCGCTCGACACAGGCACTGCCGTCGTGCAGCGAATTGGATCGCATCTTTCGCCCAGAAACTGGCCCGGTCGTGCGCTGGGACCAGATGGTGCTCGTCTACTTCGCGTTGCTGGCGCTGGGTGCGGCCCTGGTCGTCACCTGGTTCTACACGCGTTTCAAGGCCGGCCTGCAGAGGCGCAGAGAGGCCTGGGCCGGCTGGCTCTTCGCGGCCCCCTGGTTCATTGGCTTCATCTGCTTCACCGGCGGCCCGATTCTGTGCTCGCTCATCATGTCCTTCTGCACCTACGACGCCATGGCGCCGTCGCGGCTGGTGGGCCTGCGCAATTACAAGGAGATGTTCTGCGACGACGCGCTCTTTGCCCTGTCGCTGCGGAACACGGGCTTCATGCTCATCGGCATCCCTCTGGGCATGGCCTTTGGCCTGGGCGTCGCGCTGCTGCTGGACGCCAAAGTCAGGGGCCTGGCCATTTACCGGACGCTCTTTTACCTGCCTTCCATCGTGCCGGGCGTGGCCTCCGCGCTGCTCTGGATTCTGATCTTCAATCCGAATAGTGGGATGCTGAATTGGGCGTTTGAGCGCCTGGGCCTGCCGCGGCTCAACTGGCTGCAGGACCAGCACTGGTCCAAGCCGGCGCTGATCCTGCAGGGACTCTGGGGCGCCGGCTCGGGGATGATCGTCTGGCTGGCGGGGCTGAAGGAAATCCCCGGCGACCTCTATGAGGCCGCTGCGATTGACGGCGCCAATGTGCTGCAACGCTTCCGCCACATCACCATCCCCATGTTGACGCCCTACATTTTCTTCAGCCTGGTCATGGGCTTGATCGGCACCTTCCAGATTTTCCTGCCGGCCTATCTCATGACCGAAGGCGGTCCGGTGAACTCGACCATGTTCTACGCCTACAATCTCTTCAACCATGCGTTCCGGTACTTGCACATGGGCTACGCCAGCGCGCTGGCCTGGATTCTTTTCGCCGTCGTTTTCGCCCTGACCGTCTTCCAGGTCAGGATGTCCAAGCGCTGGGTGCACTACCAAGGGGAGTGAATTTTGGACTTTCGAGGAGCCGATTCACCACAGAGACACAGAGACACAGAGAACAGCAGAATCTGGGTTTTTCCAAAGCCCTTTCTCTGTGCCTCTGTATCTCTGTGGTGAATGAGGGGTGACTATGGACGTCGAATACGGCAGCCGCACGGCCCGCAACTTCTATCGCCTGGGCATGCACCTCACGCTTATCGTGGGCTCGATCATCTTTTCGATGCCCTTCGTCTGGATGGTCTCGTGCAGCTTGAAGGAAGACGACGAGCAGATGACCGAGCCGCTCGTCTGGTTCCCGCGCTTGCCGCCCTACCAGCCCAGCAGCCCTTACCTGGACGCCCGCGAGGGCACTGAACTTGTGCGGCCGGAGGAGGTCAGTGCGGAGCGCTGGCCGGCGCTCAGTGCCCCCGTCGCCGCGGCGCTCGACCAGCGGCTTCAGGCCGTGCCGCTCGATTGCGGGCCCACGCCTGAAAAACAGGCACGGGAACTGTTGCGCGCGGCGCTGTGGCGCGAATTGGTCCGGCGCCTGCCTTCGGAGAAGTTCAGCGACGAACGCACGCTGTGCGAGGCCATCGCCGCGCAGGCAACCGAGGCGCAAATCCGCCAGTCGCACCGCCGCTTGTACCGCGCCCTGGCGCTCGGCGCCGTCGCCTTGCGCGCCGAAGGGAAAAGCGAAGAACGAATCCCTCCGCGCAAGGAAGGCAAGCCGGATGGCGAGTTGATCTGGCAACTAGGCGGCAGATCTCCCGGCACGGCGGAAAGCCTGCGGCAGAACAGCTATGAGCAGAAGCCTGAAGAGGAACTCAGATACAGCCTCAGTGCCGTGGGCAACAGGGCGGGCGTCTACGCCGTCGTGCCCTTTACCTGCAAGGAACCGCCCAAGTCAATCTCGATCGGCCTCAAATCCGACGCCTCCTGGAATCGCGTCTGGTTTAGGATTCAATTTGGCTACCATCGCTACGAAGCCACCGAGCCTTACCTTCTGTCGGGCAACCGTTTCGGTGAAGTCTATTATCAATTGCCCAGCCCCGAAGACGAAGACGACCTGCGCATCCGCCATTGGCTCATCACCAAGGAAGTCCCTTGCCCTGTAACAGTGCTCCCGTCTCCCGGCGCTGTGAGAATTGAGCTGGCTGTCGAGAACACGTCGGCGCTGACCAAGGTGTACGACAAGTTCACCTACAACTACAAGAACTCCCTGCACTACATCCCGTTCTGGAGATACTTCCTCACGAGCCTGTTCCTCGTGGCCATGAACGTTGTGCTGGCGATCTTTTCCAGTTCGCTCATCGCCTATTCCTTCGCCCGGCTGAAGTGGCCGGGCCGCGAGCTTTGCTGGGCGCTGCTGCTGGGCACGATCATGATTCCCGGCCAGGTGACGATGATTCCCAACTTCCTGATCATGAAATGGCTGGGCTGGTACAACACTTTGCGGCCCATGTGGGTCGGTTCCGCGTTCGGCAGCGTCTTTTTCATCTTCATGCTGCGCCAGTTCATGAAGAACATTCCCAAGGACTTGGAGGACGCCGCCAAGATTGACGGGTGCAGCTATTGGCAGATTTACTGGAACGTGATCCTGCCGCTGGTCAAGCCCTCGCTGGCCGCCATCGGCATCTTCACCTTCATGGGCGTGTGGAACGATTTCATGGGGCCGCTGATGTACGTCAGCGACCAGCGCTACTACCCGCTGTCGCTCGGCCTGTTCGCGTTCCAGACTCTCGCCGGCGGCAACCAGGGCATGATGATGGCGGCCAGCTTGATGATGACCCTGCCTGTTATCGCCCTCTTCTTCGTGGCGCAGAAGCAATTCATCCAAGGGGTCACGTTCACGGGGATAAAGGGATGAGCGGACAACTAGAGATTGAAGAGACAATCCGTCACATTAAGGAGAAAGCCTATTCATACAGGTCATTCGAGCATTTCAAACGCGAGACATTTTCAATTATTGCCTCGATCGCCGAAAGGATCAAGGGCCCCATTCGTATGGCCGACATATCCTGTGGGCCGGCCGTACTTGAGGGCATCCTTCTGTCGAAGTTCGGCAAGAAGATTCAGGAAGTGCATCTCCTGGATATCGAACGGGGCTTTCTGAGTGTTGCAAGGGAGTACTTGGAAGACCTCAAGCCCGACCTGGCCACACATGTCTTCGATCTCAATGCGCCGGATGATTATCCAACCATACCAGATCTGAACCTGATCGTATCTACAAACGCCATCTGCCACGCCACGAGTGATTCCCTCCAGCGCCTTTACCGTTGGTGCCACGCCTCTCTTCAAGAAGACGGGATGCTTATCAATCAGCAGACGTTTGGGCCGTTCTGCAAGGATTTTGACCAGGAACTGCTGACGCAATGTGCGCTCCTTCACAACAAGGGAGTGTTGGACAATCTGGACGCAGAACTGAACCGACGCTCTCATCTCGACACGCAACGCTCAGGCGACCCCGGCTATGCTGCCAAGGCCGGCGGCTATGCAGGACTCTCCATGTCCGTCTTCGAGCACCTTGAAATTCTCCGCAGCACGGGTTTCGTAGCAGATGAGATCTGGCGCAAGGGGACTTCGGCTATGATACTGGCGCTGAAAGAGGGCCTCTAACCGTGCTGCTCTGCTTACCGGTCTGCTTCCTGCGGGTCCTTGCGGAAAACGACTACCGCCTCGTTCCGGAACATCTTCCTAAACTCGTTCTCCGGCCAACACGACAACCCGGCGATCGGGTCCGCCACCTGCACTCTGCCCTCCTCGACCGCGCACACCACCACGGCGTGGTTAATGAAAGGAAGATAGCTCATGGCGCAGAGGGCTGGCTTCCGCAGGCGCTTGAAGGCTTCCCAGTCCGGCTCGACAATGCGGACGTGCCACCCCAAGGGCGCCACCTTCTTCTTCAGGCCGACGGCCATGCCGAGAGTTGAGGCGCCGCCCCAGCGCTTGGTGAGGCACAAAGGGACCATCTCGCTCTCTGTCGCCTCAGGGTCCAGTCCCGTGCGCCGCAGGAGTGTGGCGCATGCGGCCGGCCCGCACGTGTAATTCGTGGTCTGGCGGACAACGTTGTCCGTATCCACCCGCGTGTTCGCCAGATCGGCCTCGCACTTTTCGATATCCGGCGGACCAAGCAATGGATTCGAGGCCGCGATCAGCACCACCCCTGTGAGCAGCACCAATAGAAGCACTGTGCGCCGCGCGCTGCTCCTGCCGGCAGGCCGCTGCAACCCGGCCGCGGCCTTCTCACGTTCCTGCGCCTGGCGTGCCGCAAGCAGGAACAGGAACGCACCCGGCGGCGCGAACCAACTGCCGTGCAGATACGCCGTCAGCGGCAAGATCGCCCATTCCGGCAGCCACGACAGATGCCGCGCGATCCAGGCGCCTCCCACAAGTCCAAGCCCGGCCAACACCGCCAGCGCCGTTGCCACGGTCTTGGAGCGCGCCCCAAGACGCCAACCGAGTGCCGCGGCGAAGAATGTCAGCAACCACAGGGCGGCGAGCAGCACGAGTGCCATAGCTGGCAGCCAGTATGCCCGAACACGGCGCGCGCGCAAACGCTGCTGGGCGCCCGCTACGATCACCCGCTCAACAAATCGCCCGAGCTTCCTCTGTATCTTTGTCTTGCTAAGGATTATTTCGGCGCTGGAGTGCCCAGATCACCCGCTGTGCAGGCGCTGACGAAGGGCAAGAGGCCCTCACATAGCTCCTGCGCGACAACGCGATGCCCTTCATTGAGGAGGTGCACACCATAGCCGTTCTTGACGATTAAGTAAGGCGGCTGCAACAGGTCCTTATCCCTAAAGGACTTGTTCAAATCCAAAAACAACCATTGGGTATTGATGTACCCCTGCAAGTCTCGGACTGCCTGATTGTACAGACTATTATAGGATGCCCAGAAGGCGGAGCTGTTTATTGCAGCGGGCTGGAAGGCAATTGCGATGGGTATTCCCGAGAAATCCCGTTTGATGGATTTGAAGGCCTGGACGTACATCCGGCCGGCGCTGGCGAGCACTTGAAAGCCCGGGTACTGCTGAGCCTGGACATATTCGATGGTGGCCCGGGTGCCGATGTCAGCGGCATTGAGAACCCGGATGCTCGTCGCCAGCAATGAATTATTGATCGAAGGGTAGAATTCGAGAAAGTCCCTCAAGACCGCAGGGTTCTCGGAGACCCAGGCCGCCCGCGCCAGGCCGATGACGCCGTTGAAACGGTACGGCATGTCCGAGCCGCCCTGGCTTAGCGGCACGAGCGCGTCGTTGACACCCGAGAAGGAGAGGATCAAATCCGGTTCGAGGGCGTGCCCCCATTTATTGAGCGCGATGAAATTCTGATAGCTGGTCGAATTCGCCATAGCCAGGTTCACGACCTTGACGTGGCGGGCCTTGTTCGGAAGCCTTTGGTTGAGGAGTTCCTCGAGGAGGCGGTAGAACATCTGGGCGTTGCTCTGGCCCCCATATCCTTGGGCGGCACTGCCTCCGACCAGCACGATGCAAAACTCGTTCTGCGGTTTAGGCGGCGGGTTGTCCAGATCAAAATCCACGAAGAAGCCGTGGTCGCCGGACTGGACATCGAAATCGTCGTAGCAGCAGTTGGCCTCCAAGGGCATCTTTCCCCGGAGGTGCACGTTGGCCCGGACGTGAAACCCGGTATAGGGATAGACGTCCAGGGTGTGGAGTTCCGTCCCCGGCGCATTGCACCCCAGCAAACCGATCCGGTCCGCGGAAAGCCGGGTGTAGGGAATCAGGACATCGAGAATCTTGAGCGATAAGAGGGCCGCGCAGACCGTGAGGCCGACGATCAGCCGCTTGAAAGCCCGCCACTTCTCCGCGACCGCCGCCCTTCTCCATTCGCGGCAAGTGTGGACCAGCACCCCGCTCATCCAGAGAATCAGCCAGGCAAAGAAGACCCACATGCTGTTATACGCGAGCCTGGGACATGCGCGCAAGCCGAAGCATAGAATCGTGCCGGCCGCCAAGGCGTACACCGAGCGCGAGAATCTGCCCGCATACCCGGCCCATTCGTGTCGCAACATCATAGCCCCCGCAGGACGATCTCAGAGTAACCGTCCGCAGCGTCCGCGTCAACCCTTCTTCGTGCTTCGCGGAATTCGGGCGGACGATACCTGTTATCCCGCGTTATTCACCGCAGAGACGCAGAGAACACAGAGAACAGCAGGAAGAATGGACAGAACGATTCTCGAAATTCTTGCTTCACTCTGCGTCCTCTGCGCCTCTGCGGTGAATTTTCCGGGGTATGAGCAATGCACAATCAGCGCGCACGCGGGCCAAAGCTGGAATCACGGCCATGCGCGGTGTAGAATCCTAACGGCGGGAGTTATTTGAGATTTGGGGTTGGGGATTTGAAGTGTCTGTCTCCCGGTCCGTCCTGAAGTGGGGGAGAAAATAGAGCTGGAAAGGGTAAGGACATGTCAAGCCGCAAATCCGCCTGGGCCGTTCCGCTGGGCATCATGTTCGGAGTGGCGTTCGGTTGCGTGGCCAGCAAGCTGTTGGACCACTGGCCCGGCCATGTCATGGCCGACGGTTCGGACGCCAGGAAGGCCGCCATCGAACAGGCCGCGCTGTTCCGCAACGCCGCCAAGCTCATCGGCCCTTCGGTCGTCAATATCACAACTTACCAGCACGTGCGCTACCAGGAAGGCGGCGGCATAGGGTTCAACGAGTGGGGCATGCCTTTCTACAAGCAGCCGCGCCTGAAAGAAGGCGAAAGGCCACGCGGCCTCGGCTCGGGTTTCGTCTTCGACGCCGCCAAGGGGTACATCATGACCAACAACCATGTGGTCGCTGAAGGCGACAGGTGGGTCGTGCGGCTGAGCGACAAGCGCGAGCTCAAGGCCACCCTCGTCGGCACCGACCCGCAGACGGACATTGCGGTCCTGAAGGTGGAGGCCGCCAATCTCACCGCCGCCAAGCTGGGCAATTCCGCCGAGATCGAGGTGGCCGACATGGTGCTGGCCGTGGGCAATCCCTTCGGTTTCCTCGAACAGACCGTCACCGCGGGCATCATCTCCGCCAAGGGACGCCATGGCATTACCGGGTTGAACTATGAAGACCTGCTGCAGACCGATGCCGCAATCAACCAGGGCAATTCCGGCGGCCCGCTGGTCAACGTCAGCGGCGAAGTCATTGGCGTGAACAATTGCATAATCTCCAAGAGCGGCGGCTACCAGGGCATCGGCTTCGCCATCCCCATCAACCAGGCCAAGCGGATTGCGGAACGCCTTGTCAAGAGCGGCGCGGTGGTGCGCGGCTGGATAGGCGTAAAGGTCCAGGACCTTACGGCGGACCAGGCCAAGCGCCTCAGCCTGGACGGCGGCGCGGCCATTGACGGCATATACCTCAGGAGCCCCGCCAAGCTGGCCGGCCTGGAGCCAGGCGACGTGCTCATCAAGTTTGAAGGCAAGCCCGTTCACGCTGCGCGGGATATCAGCGAGCTGGTGACAGACATGGAACCCGGCACCAAGATCAAGCTGACCATCCGCCGCAAGGCGGAGACCAAGACTGTGGACGTGACCCTGGCCACTCAACCGAAAGATCTGGACACCAGCGACAACGAATGACCTTTGATTTTGGATTTTAGAAAAGCGTCCAGTCCGAGCCGCGACCGTGAGGGAGCGGACGTTGCCACTTGCTTACGCGCGCGGCTCGGAGACTGAACGATTACGATTTTTGATTTTGGATTGAACCGCAACCGCGGTGTATCAAAATGTAAGGCGTTTCACTTCGGCGGACAACTTGCGGGGAGGCAAACGTGCGCGCCATCGGATCTGCGCAGTTCTGTGTGCTGCTGTGGTTGGTTGGAACATGCACCGCCGGCGAGCCCAAGCCGGCCGAGGCCAAGGACCAGGAGAATTGGCAGACCCTGGCCGGGTGCATTGAGGGCCGCGGGTGGCAGGACACGCCTTCGCCTTTCGCGCGCCTGCCGGTGGCCGCGCAGGCCAAAGCCCCGAAAGCGGTGTGGGGGTTGAGCCAGAATTCCGCCGGCTTGTGTGCGCATTTTACGGTGGAGGCCAATGCCTTCAAAGTCCGCTGGACACTGACCTCGGCGAACCTCGCCATGCCCCACATGCCGGCTACCGGCGTCAGCGCGGTAGACTTGTACGCGCGCGAAAGCGACGGCAACTGGATGTGGATCGCCAATGGCCGGCCCGGCGGCACGACCAACACAGCCACTTTCGGAGGCATACCGGGCAAGCCCGCCGAGTGCCTGCTGTACCTGCCATTGTACAACGGCGTCACGGCGCTCGAGATCAGTCTGCCGAAGGACGCCAAGCTGCAGCCCGCCACCCCAAAACCCGGCCGCGCCAAACCCATCGTGTTCTATGGCACGTCCATCACCCAGGGCGGGTGTGCGTCCCGCCCCGGCCTGGCGTTCACGTCCATCGTGGGCCGCCGCCTGGACTGGCCGGTCGTCAACCTGGGCTTCTCCGGTTCGGGGAGAATGGAACCCGAAATGGCGGAGATCATCAGCGAACTGGACGCGCGGCTGCTGGTCTTGGATTGCTTGTGGAACATGACCCCGGACCTGGTAGACGCGCGCGTCGAACCGTTCGTCAAGACCGTGCGCAAGGCCCACCCGGATATGCCGATCCTTCTGCTGGAAGACTCGAACTTCCGCGGGCGCACACCCACGTCCAAAGGCCTGAAGCTGAAAGCCATCTTCGACAGGCTGAAGGACGGCAACCTGCATTTCCTGGGCGCCAAGGACCTGCTGGGCAGCGACGGCGAAGGCACCGTGGACGGCTGCCATCCTAACGACATTGGCATGCTGCGCCACGCCGACGTGCTGACGCCCGTCCTGCGCGGCATCCTGGGGCCCCAGTAGATTTTGGATTTTGGATTTTCGATTTTGGATTGAACGGCAACCGCGAGGAAACAAACGTGCGCTCCATCGGATCTGCGCAGTTCTGCGTGCTGCTGTGGTTGGTTGGAACATGC
>JBEKKG010000224.1:0-9426 GCA_050010835.1 Planctomycetota bacterium | reverse complement strand
CTTGGGGGGCGCAAGCGGCGCCGGGGGCGGAGCGGCGGGAGTGTGCTCCGGCTGCGGTGCGGCAGGCTTGGCCGCGGCTGTCGCGCCGTCATCTTGGACAATGACCTTTACTTCCGCGGGCTTGCTGTAAACCCCGCCACTGCTTACAACCAGCTCGAAACCGTATTCGCCAGGCTCCTTGATGACCATCCCGAAATTTGGCTGCGACAGGTCGGCGGGAGTGAGTGATTCGAGGTCGAGACCGGATGTCTGCTTCCAACGGTATTGCAGGGCCGCGCCGTGGGGCAGGCTGTCACGGCCGTCAAGCTCAACCAGTTGGCCGCGCTCAAGCAGGACCTTCCACGGCGGCGTGGGGTCTTCAGTTTTTCTGTAGACCTTGGCCCGGATCAAGCTCCGGCGCACCACCGCGATGGGCTGGCCCGCCTGGACCACATCGGGAAGGGCCAGCGCGCGGTCCTCTTTCGGCAAGCGGGGCGGCAACCCGGCGGCGCCAAAGCTGGCCTCGACCTGGGCCTCCCCGTTGACCATCTGCCAGCAGTTGAAAGTCCACACCAGCCTGGCGCCGTCCGTTTTCGGGGCGTTGCTGCTGGTGATCTGCCCCTTGAAATCGAGCACAAACTGCCATTGCACGTCATGGAACAGCAACAGGTTCCTTTCGAGGTGCTCCCGGGAAGTTTCCCGCGCCTTCTTGAAGCGGTAAGTGCGGACTCCCGGAACGGAGTCGCTCAACGTGGCGCCCGCCAGCATGTAATAGCTCCCCAAGTCGAACTTTTCGGCAAAGCCTGCGAGTGCGTCGAAGTTCTTGAAGGAGAGCAGTCCCTGGGCCTCGACCTCGTCCCCGCGCTGGGGCATCACGGCTTCCAGGTGCTTCACGCCGTCATTCAGGAAGTCGAAGAGCGCGCCCTTGCTGTAGATGTTGTTCTTCAGGGCTCCGTCCAAGTCCTGTTTGGGATTCCCCAGCAGGCGAGCATAGCGGTCGGCGCATTGGCGCAGCAGCGAGCGATTGGACCACAGCGTCAGAAGCCCCGACCCGTCCGGTTCCAGTTCCAGCGTGACCCGGTAGACCACAGCGCCGTGGCAGAGGCGCGCCAGCACGCCGGCCCAACGCGCCTTGGCGGCGGCGCCGGCTGCGCCGGAGATATGCCAGCGCAACGCGTCCTCCGCAGCGCCGCCTAAAGCGGCCAACCGCGCCAACGCGTTCTGAGCTGCCAGGTTGTCCGAGTGCGCGGCCTGTTCGGCCAGCTTTTCGATCTCGGGATCCGGGACATAAGCCGGCTCGGCGCCCGCGGCGCCGAGAGAGCCGCAGCTCAGGCAAGCCTGCGCCCAGGCGAGCAGGCAGACACCCAGAAGCCTTTCCCAAAACGACATTGCCCAACGCCCCCGGTGCCCTCCGGACTATACAATCATTACAGTGATCAGACGCTCCGGTATCGGGCAATTCTCGAACTATTTACAGATGTTTTGTAACCGTTCAGTCCGAGCCGCGCGCGTAAGCAAGCGGCAGTAGCGCAAGTTGCCAACTTGCGCCACGGTCGCGGCTCAGACTCAACGGTTACGATGTTGCGGAGAAGAAAGGGCCGGCGTTTGGCCACCGGCCCTTCTTGCAATCCGCGTAGCGTAAGTTGGCAACTTGCGCCACACTGCTACTTCTTGTCTTCCTTCTTCTCTTTCTTCTCTTCCTTCTTTTCCATCTTCGGTTCCGGCAGCTTGTCGGCTTTCATCACCTTGCCGTCCTCGCCGATCTTGGCCTCTATCGTCTCGCCGCCGATCTCGGCCTTGACCTCGTATAACGCTACTGAGCCGTTTTCCCGCTTGGATTCCACCTTGGCCATTTCGCTCAGCTTCGCGCCGGGCGCCCACTTCCTGACGGCATCCGCCACGGCCGCAGGCAGGCTGGCCGAGGGGAGCTTGTGCTTGCCCTGTTCGAGCAGCTTGCCGTCGGCGGAGACGAGCACCTTGTAGCTTTCATTGCACTTGCTGCACTTGACCTTCACTTCGTAGTAGACTTTGTCGCCTTCCTTCTTCTCCTTGGCTTCCTCCACGGAATCCTGGCAGCAATCCTTCACTGCCTTGGCGACAGCATCCGGCAAAGTCACCGTCTTCTTCTCGTCTTTCTTCTCTTTAGTCTTTTCCTCTGCTCCCGTTGCCACCAACCCCAAGCAGAGCAAGCACCCCAGCAAACCCAGCACCCAACTCTTCAACATTATCTACCCCCCAAGAAACAGCAGCCACGGCTCCAGCGTGCCGCACAGGGGTGCGGCGCTCCCAGCCGGCGCTGCTTGCACGCCGATTCTATGAACATGGCCCCGTCCGTTACACAACGGCGCAACCAGAGGCCTGCTCAAAGCTCCCTTTACAGTTAGAACGTACCCCACTTGCCCAAAGAGTCTACCCTCTTCCCGCCGGATTGAAAATGCAAATCCCCTACAATGGACGCAATGGACACTATGGACAATGCCGGACTGAGTGGACACAGTGGACTCAAGCGGGGGCGCGCGAGACGTCCGCGGTACAGCTAACCCGCAATCGCAAGGTCCTCCCCGAGAATGCTCTTGTACTTCTGGCGCGGCACGGCCTGGTAGCCGTGCGGCTCCATCGTGTAAGTGGCCCGGCCCTGGGAGAGCGAGCGGCTGTGGGTGGCGTACTGGAACATCTCCCCAAGCGGCACGCGCGCGTGCACCACTTTCAGGATGCCGCGGGTGGTGACATCGTTGATCTCCGCGCGGCGGCTGTTCAGATCGCCGATGATATTGCCGAGGAACTCCTCCGGCGTAGTCACTTCCAGGGCCATGATAGGCTCGAGCAGCACCGGCTTGGCCTTGCCCGCCCCCTCCTTGAACGCCAGCGTGCCGGCCATCTGGAAGGCCAGTTCGGACGAGTCCACCTCGTGGAACTTGCCATCGTACAACGTGGCCTTGACATGGATCAGCGGGAAGCCGGAGCCCAGAACCCCGCTCTTGGCTGCCAGGCGCACGCCGGCCTCCACGGGCCTGATGAATTCCTTGGGGATCGCCCCGCCGAAGATCTCGTTCTCGAAGACTATATGGTCATCTTCCTCATTGAAGAAGGGCTCGACGCGCAGCCGCACTACCGCGTACTGCCCGTGACCGCCGGTCTGCTGAATGAAACGCCCCTCGGCCTCGGCCGCGATGGTGATGGCCTCGCGGTAGGAGACGCGCGGAGAACCGACGTTGGCCTCCACGTTGTGTTCGCGCACCATCTTGGACTTGATGATCTCCAGGTGCAGTTCGCCCATGCCGGCGATGATGAGCTGTCCGGTTTCGTCGTTAAAAGCGTGCGTGAAGGTGGGGTCTTCCTTGGCCAGCTTGGCCAGTGCCTGCGCCAGTCTCTCCTTGTCGGCGTTGGTCTTGGGCTCGATGGCCATGCTGATCACCGTGTCCGGGAATTTCATGGCCTCCAGGATGATGGGGCGCTCTTCATCGCACAAAGTGTCGCCGGTGAAGGTATGTTTTAGCCCCGTCGCGGCCACGATCTCGCCCGGGCCGGCGGATTCGATCTTTTCGCGTTCGTCGGCGTGCATCAGGAACAGCCCGCCGATCTTCTCCTTCTTGTCGCGCCGCGAATTGTACAAGCGTTCTCCGGAACGCAGTGTCCCGGAATAGATGCGCAAGAACGTCAGGTCGCCGTGGGCGTCGAAAAGCGTCTTGAAGGCCAAGGCGGCCAGCGGCTCGCTCTCCAGCGGCAGCCGCCTTTCCACGGCTTCGGGTTCCTGTTCGGCCGCGGCGGCTGCATCGGCTGCGCCGGGTATGGCGGCCGCGGCGGGCGCGGTCCCGCATTTTGCCAAAATTGCGGGGGCACAATTCGGCGAAATGTGCGACGCGGCGCGCGCGGTCTTCGCGCCGCTCTTTTTCTTTCCAGGGACGGTGCCTATCACGGGCAGGGCCTCATTGGGCGAAGGCAGGTAAAAGGCCACGGCGTCCAGCAGCGGTTGGATGCCAATGTAGTGATAGGCCGCACCGCAGAGAATGGGGAAGTGTTTGCCTGTCAGCGTGATGCGGCGCAAGCCGGCGCGCAGTTGCTCATTGTCGGGTTCCTTGCCTTCGAGCAGCAGCATGCCGATTTCATCGTCCGCATCGGCCACGAGGTGGAAGAGCTGCTCGCGGCGCTGCCGCGCCTCTTCCAGCAACCCCGGCTCGATCTCGTGCGTGGACCAGACTTTGCCCAAGGTTGTCCTGTCGAACTCATATTGGCAGAAGTGCACCAGATCCACCACCCCGCGGAACTTGTCCTCTTTCCCGACAGGCATCTGGATCGCATAGCCCTTCGCGCCCAAGCGCGTCTTGATCTGCCCACAGACATCCCAGAAGTCGGCGCCCACGCGGTCCATCTTGTTCACGAAGCAGAGGCGCGGGACGCCGTACCGGTCGGCCTGGCGCCAGACCGTCTCGGACTGTGCCTCCACGCCTTCCACTCCCGCAAAAACCACTATGGCGCCGTCCAGGACGCGCAGGGAGCGCTCCACTTCGGCTGTGAAGTCCACGTGGCCGGGCGTGTCAATGAGGTTGAGGTCGAAGTCCTGGCCCAGCTTGGCGCACGGCCATTGGCAGGAGGTCGCGGCGGCGGTGATGGTTATGCCGCGCTCGCGCTCCTCGGGCATGTAGTCCATAGTGGCGGTGCCTTCGTGCACCTCTCCCATCTTGTGCTGCTTGCCCGTGTAGAAGAGGATGCGCTCGGAGACCGTGGTCTTGCCCGCGTCAATGTGCGCGGTCACCCCGATGTTGCGCAGGTTCTCCAGCCGCGCGTTGAGCGGCTTGCAGGGCGCGGTGGCGCCGCAGGGACTAAGTGTAAGCATTGGTTTTCCTATCTGTCCTGTTCGACAATTCCAACTGTGTTCATCCGCGTTCATCTGCGGTTCCGAACCGCGCTCCGCCCGCCGCGGTGAAAAACGCGGGCCGGTCCCTATCGTGGGCGACTTGCCTTCGTCGCCTGGGCGATTCGGCGAATCGCCCTACTATGCCTTCGGCCGTTTTCCTGGGTGGCTGCCTGAGACGAATAGAGCGAGCGTTCCAAGCGTGGGCTTGCCAGGCGGGGACGCTCGCCCCGCCCGGGCAGATACGGGAAGGACGAAGCGGCTATGTCAGTGCGACACTCATGGCCTTAGACCTCAAGATCACCACGCATAATGAGCGAAGGCCTTGTTGGCCTCGGCCATCTTGTGCGTGTTCTCGCGTTTCGTTATGGCTGCGCCTTCCTTCTTGAAGGCATCCAACAGCTCGTTCGCCAGCCGCTCCGCCATCGGCCGGCCCTTCTTGCCGCGTGCGCACTCCAGAATCCAGCGGATGGACAGGCTTTGGGCGCGCTTGCGGTTGACCTCCACCGGCACCTGATAGGTGGCGCCGCCCACGCGTTTGGACTTGACCTCCACCATCGGCTTCACGTTCTCGATGGCGGCCTTGAAAACGTCCAGCGGCGCGGTATTGCCCGCCTTCTCCTCCACCTTCTTCATGGCCTGGTAGAAGACGGTCGCGCTGGTCGTTTTGCAGCCGCGGCGCATCATGCAGTTGATGAACTTCGAGACCAGCAGGTCATTGAAGCGGGTATCCGGCTTCAATCCCCGGCCCGTCACCTTGACCTGAGTGGGCAACGCCGGTACTTCGGGCTTGCTCTCGGGCTTGCCTCTTCTTCTGAACGGTGTTCTCAAGACTTCTCTCCTACTTGGCCTGCTTGGCGCCGTATTTCGAGCGTGACTGGTGCCTGTCCGTCACGCCCTGGCAATCGTACACCCCGCGGATGATGTGGTAGCGCACGCCCGGCAAGTCCCGCACGCGCCCGCCACGCACCAGGACAATGGAGTGTTCCTGGAGGTTGTGCCCTTCGCCCGGGATGTAGACCGTGACTTCCTTCCCGTTGCTCAGCCGCACGCGCGCGATCTTGCGCAACGCCGAGTTCGGCTTCTTGGGGGTCATGGTCTTAACCGTCAGGCACACGCCCTTCTTGAAGGGATTGCGTTCCAGCACCGGGCTTTTGGATTTGTTCTTCTGCTCCACCCGTTCCCTGCGGCACAACTGATTTATCGTCGGCATTGTCCAAAGGCCCCAACAACAAAAAGACACCCTTTCCCTTTCAGGGTGTTCTCTGACTGCCCGGTGGCAACCCGCACTGGCGTAGCTGCCGTAGAGAGAAAGGAACATTACCGGGTCTGGCCACAAAGTCAAGTGGAATCAGAGAAAAAGTTCACCGCGCGCCCTCAAGCCTCAAACCTCACCCCTCAATCCTCACCCTACTACCCTCATCCCTCGCCCCTCGCCCCTCGCCCCTAATGCCCAAGCCTGATGCGCGCATAGCTCATCGTATTCCCCCCTCCGGTGCGCAGGCCGAGCACATCCAGTACGGGTGACGGCGGCGAACCGCCGCGCGGAGTCGCCGTGAAGAACTCGGTGAACGGCTGCTTGAGCGGCACGCGGGCCTGCGGGCCGGTTGAGCCGTCGGGGAGCAGTTCGAGCAGGCGGTTTTCATCCACGCGCTTGCCTGCCGCATCGGTGCCGCTGACGTAGCAGAACACGAACAGGCGGCCTTCAGGCGTGACGTGGAACCGTCCGCGCCCGGGAATCTCGCCTGCCCCGCCTTCTTCGGCGAGCACGAGCGAGCGCTTCGAGACCACTTGGCCGTCGCGCAGCACAGCGTAGTTCAAAGCGTGGGATTGCTTCTCGGCGGGGTAGAACTCCTTGCGCAGGCGTTCGTCCATGGCCTTCTCGGTCCAGAGGATGTGCACGGCGCCATCCGGGGCGAGCCACAGGTCGCCCGGGGTGATCCAGCCACAGGTCTTGTCGCGGCTGGCAATCTCGACCCACGGCTGGAACTTGCCGGCCGTGATGTCGGGCGTCCAGGCGTAGAAGAGGCGGCGGAAATCATAGTCCCATTCCTGTCCGGTCAGTTTGCGCTTGGCCTCGCGCCATTTCGCGTACGGCTCGACGATGTCGCTCACGCCGCAGAAGTGGACGGCGCGGCCCTTGAGCGCTACGTTGGGATAACAGACCCGGATGGGCTGAGGCTTGTCGTATTCCGCGCCCTGGGGCCAGAGGAGTTTGCCGCGCGCGGCCCATTTTCCCGCGTCGTCACGGAAAGCGTACTCGGCATGTGTGTAGCCGATGTTCTGGAACAGAATCAGGCTGCCGGCGGGCCCGTCGCTGGCGAAGCTGCGATAGGAATGTTCCGTGAACTGCGGCTTCTCTTCCCACTCCGGGAGCAGGGTCTCGAATGGCGCCCGCGGGTCCGCGGCGGAGAACTGGAGGATTTCCGGCCGCGCCGCGCCGCCTTTCTCGCCGGGCACGAGCGTCGGGTTGACGGAGAGAAGCAGTCTGCCGCCGGGCAGCGCGACCAGCGGGCACGGCTCACGCGTGCGTCCGGTCTTGTCGGCCTGCTGCAGTTCCCAGCCGCCGGGGCCGCGCTTGAAGAGCAGCCAGCGGCAGTTGTTGAGCGGCTTGGCATCCGGCAGCGTTTCCAGGCCGCTGGCAAAGACGTCTTCGCCGCTGCGCACCAGGCACGTCGAACCGTGGCACCACGTCGGGCCGGCGCCATTGTTGGCCGGAGTGAACGTGTAGACGTCCTCTTCGGTCTCGACAACCGGCTGGACGGCAACCGCAGCCTGGCTTGCGTGCAGGGCCATCAACGTCCCCAACAGAACCGTGACAAGGCGCATGCTGGCGGGTATTGTGCGGCGGGCCAGCCGGCGATGCAAACGCGAAAATGCAGGCTCACAACTCAAGCCTTTGAAGCATGAGCGAATTCTTTCGCTGGCGGTCATGCAAGTCCTCCACGTCCTCTGCGGTGGATAGTACAGGCCAACACCCAGAGTTCCAGATAGCCTCCATTGCTCTAAGTCCTTAAAATACTGGCCCTTTAGGGATAGATTCAAGATATAACAGGGATCGAATCGAGATATAATAGGGATCGAATCAAGATATAGTAATGATATAATCAGGTGAAAATAACGATATAATAAAGTGGGAATAACGATATGATAAACGGGCTTAGGCATTGAGGCACAGAGGCACAGAGAGAGGATTCGTGGCCTTGGATCTTGTAAAAGCATAGATTCCTCAGTTCTCTGTGCCACTGTGGTTGCCCTTCAATCCAAAATCTAAAACCCCAAATCCCAAATCGAGCGGGACCATCCCTTGTCAAACAACTCCTACTATAATACATACGAGTGTGGCGCATCGTTGTCAAGGGAAAAATTAAAGAAATCTTAAATTGGGCGGGTGGCCGGGGAAAGAGTCAGCGATAGCCGTGTCGCCGGGCAGAACCGCGTAATCAGGCAAATACGGCAGATCAGTGCGCTTAGTCATGGTAATCTGGAATTTCTCTCGCCTGACCCTGCGGCTGTGAAGAACCGCTCACCGCCGCGACGCTGCGGCACAGGAAACTGACCGGGGGGCTTTTCTTTTCTCTGTGTCTTTGCGCCTCTGGGGTGAGCGCGCAATCCCGGTACGGGCGGCGTCGCGTTCGGCCAGAAGGCGCCGGCCCCAGGCGATATTCTTGGCGGACTTCTTCTCTACCCGGAGCAAGTGCTGATACAGTCCTTCCAGTGTCTTGTAGCGCCTTTGGATTGCTTCCCGGGCGTGACGGCAATGCTCCACAATGTCCATCTGGTCATAATTCACACGCATGTTCAATCCTTCCTTGCGACCGTCTGACCCAAGCGGACTTTGGGAATGGAGTCGGGCGTAACCAGCCAAGGCGTCCTCAGACCCAGCCGGTCATTGATCTCCTGCAAGCGTCTCTGAACCTGTGGGTTGGCCAAGTGCGCCTGGTTCCAACTCAGCAGGTAGTCTACCCTATGAACCGTGCTGACCGCAAGATGAAATGTGTCCATTTCCTGGCTTGCCGGAACCAGCCTGGCGGAAATGTAGTCCGCGGCGAGTTCGTGGACTGCCCGCGTCAAAGGCAAGTACACCAATCGGCGGGCAGTTGCGACCGCGGGCACTTGCGCTTGATACACCCCTGCGAGCAGTTCGTCCTCTGTGACGGCGGAAGTGTATATCCTGAAATTGCGCCTCTCGTTCTTCCACCAGTCGCGGGTCGCTAGCGCCTGCTTGATTGCGTTGCTGCTCCCGCCCTTGTAGTGTAGCGCCACCAGGAGCGAAGTATCCATGTATGCGGTTGGCAGGTTCCCCTTCGCCCCCATTGGATGCCGCTCCTTGCCCTGCTCCTTGTGCCGCCCTTCGTGGAAGGCCATCTACACCTTCATACCTCTACCCCTCGCTGCGCTCGCGGCAAAGGGAAACAAAACAAAGGGCACAGGGTCAAAAGTCCAGCGCGCACCGGAAGCCGTTAGTCATGCCCCGGCTGGCAGGATTGTCCCCGTAGCGGCGCGCTGCGCGGCAATCGCCCGGAATATTATTCCAGCTACCGCCACGCAGGACACGCTCTCCTCCGTTGGCCGGACCTTTCGGGTCAACGGGC
>JBEKKG010000223.1:0-9426 GCA_050010835.1 Planctomycetota bacterium | reverse complement strand
TTCCAGATTGTGGGCGTGGCTCGAATGCCGGTGCCATAAGGCCCTGTGCTTTCGGCCACTTCGTACTCGCATGGGTGCTGCCACAGCTCCTTGCCGGTTGCGGCGTCGAAACAATAGACAATGTCGCGATTCCCGGCCGCCTTGGTGGGAACGATGACTTTGTCCCCGGCAACAGCGGGTCCCGCGTGTGTGGCTTGCCGCTCGTCGGCCAAGGGTGCGGTCCACAAGACCGTCAAACCTTCTGCCGGCCAGCTTGTGGCCAGGCCCGGCTCGGTGGCCACACCGTCGCCGTTGGCCCCGCGATAGCACGGCCAGTCAGCGGCGCACAGAAAACTGTTGGCTACAGATAAACACAGATAGACACAGATAGGAAGAACATTGAGGACTTGGCGCCCCCCATTCCATCTGTGTTCATCAGTGTTCATCTGTGGTTTCACAAGGCTTTCCTCTACGCAACCTTTCAATCCGAGCCGCGACCGTAAGGGAGCGGGCATTGCCGCTTGCTAACGCGCGCGGCTCGGATTCCTCTACGCCGACTACTTCACCCACACCAGCAGATACGCCTGGTTCTCCTCGACGTGCGGCAGCGTCACGCGCAGGCCGTCCGCCTGTTTGTCCACTGTGAAGTCCTGGCATGTCGGAATGCCGGCTTCGGCCAAAGGAGTCTCCAAGTCCGAGCCTGGCAGCATGCGCACTTCAAGTTTGTAGTCCTTCAGCGCCGCTTCCTTCAGGTCCAGCGTGACTGCGCGCGTGCCCTTGCCGATACTGCCCACGAGGACCTCGCGCCGGCCGTCGCTCTTGCTGGCCAGGCACGCCAGGCTCTTGCTGTTGCCCGTGCTCTCAACGCGCGTATGGCCCTTGGCCTGAGCGTACCAGCGGTAGGCGTGGTAGACGGGGTACGGCTCCCCCTTGGGTGTGACGATGCCGCCCAGGTAATCGTCCGCCTTGCCCCAGTTGGCGCGGCAGGCACGGTCCACCTGGTAGATGTTTTCGAGATAGTGGAACCAGACCACGGCGCGTCCGGGGTGCAGGCGGCCCGGCTTGTCCGGCCCGGCGCCCCACTCGTCACAATGGATTTCCTTGATCTTCTGCTCGGGGTACTCCTTGAGGAACTCGCGCAGCCTGCCCAACTGCCACTTGGCCTGCTCGGGCTGATTCGGGTCCCAGGCGCAGTAGTGCCAGGCGAGGCTGTTGCACTCCAGTTTGTGCTCACTGCAGTAATCGAGAAAGGCGCGGTACTTTTCGTAACTGGGGAAAGCAAAGCTGGGGCCGCAGATGTTGAGGCCCTCGTTGGCCTCGCGCAGGGCCTTGAAGGCGTGCCCGTAAAGCTCGTAATACTTCTCCAGCGGCTTGTGGCTGATGTCCGGCTCGTTGACCGGCTCCCAGATGACGCGGGCTGCGGCGGCGCCCGCGTCGGCGACCAGTTTCTTGACATCGGCCTCATACTTCGCCCAGTCCTTGGGTTTGCTGTCTATCAGGTCGCTCATGACCAGCTTGTACGTCGCGCCCAGTTTCTCCACGCGCGCGATTGCGCCCGTCAAGCCGGCCTTGATCCGTCCGCGGAACTGGTGCCCGATGCGCCACAGAGCGGGGTTGAGCGGCTGGATCAACTCATCCGGCAACTCGTCCCTCAGCCCGCCCAGGAACCCCGTGCGCGGACTGACCCTGCCGAGTTCCTTGCCGAAGTCAACGTTGAGCACAGCGGCTTCCGGTTCGACCGCGCGCACCAGCGCAACGGTGCAACAGAGCAGCACAACGGCACAACAAGAAAGACGAAACACAAGCACTCCCTTCACATTACCTTTCGGCCTCCAGACTTTGGGCATCGCGCGGCTCCTTACTTAGTGGAATTGTTACCCGCAAGGGGCGCACAAGGCAAGGGCCAGATGCGTCCCCGCCCATTCCCATTGCTCTAAGTCCTTAATTTACTGGCCTTTTAGGGATAGATTCAAGATATAGTAGGGATCGTTTCACGATATAACAGGGATAGAATCGGGTGCAGATCAAGATATAAGGCCATGAGAATAACGATATAATCAAGAGCGAGTTCGGCCGCCTGAAAGCTCAACGCCGTTTCTATTCAGTTGTCAAAGAGCCACGTAAAACTAAAATCCAAAATCGGCCGGGACGATGCCTTTGTCGAACAACATCCCCTATAGTATAATACGAGTATGGCGCATCGTTGTCAAGTGACAAATCAAAAAAACCTGGACGGGCTGGGGAATGAGGTGCTACAGCAAGGAGGCCACACTGTCTTGAACGCCTCTCAGCAGATAGCGCCAAGCGTCGGTCACTTGGATACCGGCCGGTAGTTTGCGCTTGGTGTGTTCGTGCGCCACCAGCACTCGTGCCGCCTGCGGAAACCTCGCCCCCGCCTCTTCCAGCGCGGCGCTCTCGCGGTCCCAGGTTTGCGGCTGCGAGACGGAGTAGGCCACATTGATCAGTTGTTCGGGAAGGTCCCGGTTCACGACCAGGTCAACCTCGCGCTCCCCGGCCAGATAGCCCAAGTCCTCGCGCCGGCGGCAAGGGCCGCGTGGTTGACTGGGCCAGAACGTACTTCAGTGTTTCCTTGTCCATGCGGAAACCATAACACCTTTCATTCTCTTCTGGCAAGGAAATATCGAACGATTCCGAAACCGCGGGTGCGTGGCACATTGGGCGGGCCGTTGTTCCCCCTCCCCATGCGGGAGGGGGTAGGGGGAGGGCCGGACGCCCCCTCACCCGGCGTTCGCTTCGCTCACGTCCGCCCTCTCCCGCAAGGGGAGAGGGAATGCGCGCCCAATGCGCCACGCACCCCGAAGCCCCTGCTCATCCTTGGACCGCGAGGCCTGAAGCGGGGGAGAGATGAGTAAACTCGAGAACTCGCCAAGGGGAGATGGGATCGGGAACGGCCTAAGGTTCGTAAATGCCCAGTTCGCGCATGGCCGCCGATTTGCCGTGGCACGCCGTGATCCTCAGCTCCAGCGCTCCCAACCGCGCGGCGGGGAATTCCACGCGCAGCAGATTATCCACATAACTGGCGTTGCGCACTTCTTTGACGACTTTGCCGTCGGCAAGGATGTCAAAGTCTTTCGGAGCGCCGTTGTGCTGCTCCATGCCGGAAATGCTGATGGCGTTCACGGTGTGGGGCTGGTCGAAGGTGACGGCAAAACGGTACTCGGGCCTGTCGTGTTCTTCGTCCCAGTAGGTGGCCGGGTCGTTGTCTATGGCCGCGGAAGGCTCGTGTCCGGCTATGGGCTTCCAGGTACTGCGGCTGGCAGCATGGCCCCAGGGTGCGATGTTGACCGGCTCACCCTTGGCGTGCTTCTTCGCAATCGCCACAGCCACGGCCCGGGTGCTGTCCACGAGCTCCTTGAGCTTTTCCTTATCGGGGAGGCCAAGCAGCTTCACATTCTCGAACGCCACGGTGGCGTTCTCGCCAGCGTCGGAGGTCCTGACAAAAAGCGCGGCGTAGTGCGGCTCGAACCCCAGCTTCTCCTTGAAGCGCACGGACTGGCCCTTTGGGCCGCTCACTGTTAAGTTGAGCGTCCCTTGCTGGCAATCCATGCGCAAGACCAGGCGCTCTTTGGATTTCACCGCGAGGACCGCAGACTTTCCCTTGCCGGGCGTGCTGAAGGCCGCCTGCGCCAGCATCTCCGAAGCCTGTTCCTTGACGCTGAGGCAGGCCACGTCCGTACCGCCGTCCCAGACCAGGATGCCGTAGTCCGGCTTGTTCTTTTTGTTCCCGTCGCTGATCAGCGAGGCAGTGGCTTCCAAGGCCCAGTTGTCGGGCATGAAGCAAAAGGGCAAGCGGAAAACAGGCGTGTTCTTGCGGTCTTTGCCGGTCCAGCCATGTGAGCCGGTGGTCTTGACGCGGACCTGTTTGCTCCTGGGGTCGGGCTCCGCGCCGCCGGTCTTGCCGGGGTCGTCCCAGGTCCAGGCCTGGAATTGTTCGGGCGTAGAGAAGTCGTAGGTGACCTCCGCGCCCGCTCCCAGTTGCTTGATTTGCGCTTTGTAGAGTGCCAGTTCGCCATCCTTGGCCATCCCGAGATCAAAGCGCAGGCCGGCTACGCGCTCGACCATGCTCTCGGCCAGCACCGGGTCGGCTGCCAGTTCAGCCTCAAGCGGCTCCAAGGCCCTCGCGAGCTGCTCCAGGGGCCGCGACTTGAACTTGATTTGTTTTTCGAGGGTGTCGAGTTGCTCTTTGATGTCGGCAGTTTTCTTCCCGCGCTGTTGCTCAATGATGCGCTCGCGGGCCTTGCCAATGGCGGCAAGAATCTGGTTGGAACCGGCACCAGCGTCGGCGGGGTCGGCCCTGGGCTTCCAGAGCGCTTCGATTTTGTAGAGGGTTTTGAGGTCGCCGGCTTTGGCCACCTCCAGAAGCGCGCCCGCCACTTCGTTGTTGTATCCCTCAAGCTGCCGTTGGACCTCTCGTTCCGTCTTGGCCCACTCGCCGCTGTTGGCGTCCCAACATTTGGTCCCGCTGTACTTGTCTTTCAGGTTCTTGAGCAGCGCGAGCGCGGCGGCGTACTTGCTGGCAGTGCCCATTTCGGCGGCTGTCCTCAGCCCCGCGTTGAACTCATTCAACTGGGCTTCCTCCGTGGCGGGGAGCGGTCCAAGTTGCACGGCCGGTTGCCCCCCAGTAGCCTCCCGCTTCGCCAGCGCCATCTTCGCGGCGGGGTCGTCGGGGCGGGTGAAGTCGCCTTTGCCTTTGACTTCGAGGACTTCGATGCTGTGGAAAATTACGCCGCTATTGTTGCAGCCGAGCCCAATTAGCCCATCACTTCTGAGAGCCCAATCCGGATGTGCCCGGAGGTCGCTATATCCGCCTTGCCATCGTGCCAGCAGCTTGCCGTCAAGAAACGCAGCGACGCCATCCACGCGGACTTGGACAGTGGAAACATGCCGGTCCCCATTGCTAATCGGCATTTGCATTGCCGCGGGGTCCCCCGGGAGCAGGTCTCTTCCTTTGATGCGCTCAAAGCCGCAAAGCTTGTTTGGCCCGCCAAACTGCCACGTGAAAGGGTGCCCGTCCGCATCCAACACCTGAACCACCCAATCGTTGCCAGTCGTTCGCGTGAATGCGATGCGGAAATCGTATTCTTGGCAAGCTCTATAGGGTATTTCGATCCTTGCACAATGAGACGAATCCGAAACCAAAGTCCCATTTCTCCTTAACCATTTCCCACTCACTGCGTCTTTCTGGGGCTCAATCAGCGCCAGCAGGTCAATGGCGTTGTTCCAGCGTTCAGGGTCATCCACAGCGGCGGCCTTCGTCTCCGCCGCCGCCGGTTCCTGCGGCTTCGTCACCACGGTGGGCGGCTGTGGCTTGGCCACTTGTTTGGCCGCCTCAATGGTTTTGCGTGTTTCCGTCCTGCTTTCTTCTTCGGATTTCGGATTTCGAGTTTCGGATTTCTCCTCTGGCTTGTCGCCCCCGCCCATGAAGAAGATCAGACCGAGCACCAGCAGCACCGCGCCCGCGCCTCCGGCAATCACGACCGTCTGCGTATCTTTCGCCGCAGCCAGCGCGCGAGCCGCTCGCCCACCGGCGCGCTCACGCCGCGCCTTGGCGCGCCGCTCGACAGGCTCCTCCCGCTGCGCGGCGGCAGGCTCCTCGCGCTTCGCGCCGACAGGCTCATGCCGCCGCGTGCCGATAGCCTCGTGCCGCCGTGTGCCGATAGCCTCATGCCGTCGCGTGCCGACAGGCGGCACTGGGGCGGCGACAGGTGGCGGGCTTGCGACCGCCACCCCCTCAGCCGCTGTCGGCGGGCGGGACGCCCGCGCTCCCAACTCCCCCTCACCACTGGCCGGTCTCCCCGCTGGGGTGCGGGAAACGCGCCGCGCCACGGCCACGCTGGACTTGCCCACCTCTATCATCTGGGACGACGGCATCTTCCCGTCAATCACCAGTTCCAGATCGTCCAGAAGTTCCTTGCAGTCTGCGTAGCGGTCCGCGGGCGCTTTGGCCATCATCCTCTGGATGACCTGCACCACGCCATCCGGGATTTCATCCCGGATGTCCTGCGGATTCGGCAATTGCTCGTTGATGTGCTTCATCATTATGGCCATCGGCGTGGACGCCTGGAACGGCGTTTCGCCAGTGACCAGATGATAGAACGTCGCGCCCAGCGAATAGATGTCCGTACGCCCGTCAATGTTTTTGTCCCCGTTGGCCTGTTCGGGGCTGATGTAGTGCGGCGTGCCCAAGGCCACGCCCGTCTGCGTGTAGAACGATGAGCCCGCCCCCAGGGTCTTCGAGAGGCCGAGATCGAGAATTTTGGCGACGAAGCCCTCGACGAACAGGTCCCGCTCACCCACGTCCCCTCTCCGTCCGGAGCCCAGAGGTTTGCAGATGAAGATGTTCCCGGGCTTGATGTCGCGGTGAATGATGCTGTTTTCGTGGGCATGCTTGAGGCCCCGCGCCACCTGCAGCACCACGCCCACGGCCAGGTCCCACTGGATGAAGAGTTCACGCTTGAGGATTCTGTCCAGCGGCTCGCCGTCGCAATACTCCATCGCGTAGTAGTGCAGGCCGCGCTCCTCGCCCACCGTGTACGCGCCGACGATGTTGACGTGGTTGAGCTTGCCCGTGGCCTGCGCCTCGCGGCGGAAGCGCGTGAGGAACTCGCGGTCTTCGGAGTGCTTCTTCGGCAGGACTTTAACCGCGACATTGCGCCCGACGTTGAGGTCTTCGGCCAGGTACACCGCGCCCATGCCGCCTTCGCCGAGCTTCTTGATGAGCTTGTACTGGCCCAGCCGCATAATGCCGCCGGCCTGCTGGGCCAGGATCTTCTTTTCCAGGTTTTCGCGTTGCTTGGCGGTGATTACGCCTTGTTGAATAAGGACGTCGGCGAGCGCAACGAGCCGGCCCTGGTTTGCGCTCTCTGCCTGTTCGGAGCGGGCAGCCTCAACGTCGTCGTAGCTCACCACGCCGCCCTGTTGCGCGGCGCGGGCGAAGGCTTCGTCAGAGACGTTCTCGGCCACAGGCTACCCCCACCGCATGCACATATCCACGCACTGAACCCTGGCTGGCTGGGGTGAGATTATACCGCGCCAGGCTGAAAAGCCACCTTTTTCTTCTGAAAACGGGCGTCCCGCGCCATAGGAGGCCGAGCAGAAGACTGTGGGGCCAGCCTTGCCAAGGTGGCAAGACTTTGGAGGGTAGAAGGCTTAGCAAGCAGTCACGGGGAGCGCTGCGGCAGGTGTTATTGGACGGATCGGACGGATTGGACTGATAGAACCGCCCCCTTACGGTTGCGGCTCGGCAGGGCAGGCGGTGCGCCCCAGCGTGTTCACCAAAATGACGCCGCACAGGACCACGATGCCGCCGCTGGCGGTCAGCGGGGTGGGCCTCTCGCCCAGCCATGCCCAGGCAAGGAAGACTGTTATCACCGGGACTATGTAGAGAAGACTGGCGGCGCGTGTCGCGGGCAGGCGGGCCAGCAGATACGTCCAGGTGAAATACGCCAGCGCGGCCGGGAAAACGCCCAGGTAAATCACAGACCAAGTCGCACTGGCCGGCGCGGAAACAATCCGCCCCGCCAGACCCGGCGCGAAAACCAGCAGCAGCACCGTGCCTGCCCAGATCGTGTAGGCGGTGAGCTGGAACGCGCTGTAGCGTTGCAGCAGCGGTTTCTGCAAGATGATGTACACGCTCGAACTCAGCGCCGACAGCAGGATCAACGCCGCCCCAGGCTCCAGGCGCACACCGCCGCCTTCGCCCAGTCCGATCAGCACCACGCCCATGAAGCTCAGCGCAATGCCGGCCCAGCCCCAGATTCTGAGGCGTTCGCCCAGAAACACGCGCGCCAATATCGCAGTGAATACCGGACAGGCGTTGATAATGAAGCAGGCCGCGCCGGCAGCCACCGTCTCTTCGCCGCAGTTCAGGGCCACATGGTACACGCTGATCCCCAACAGGCCGCACAGGAAGAGCAGCGGCAGGTCGCGCCACCGCGGGGGCCTGAGTCCCTTGGCCAGACTGTAGGCAGCCAGGCACAGCGAAGCAATAGCGAAGCGCAGCAGCGCCAGTTCGCCTCCGGGGTAACCGTGCAGAGCCTGGCGAATTACAGGGAATGCGGAACCCCAAAACGTCAGGGTAATAATCAGCGCAAGTAACGTTCTGATTCTCAGGGGAGCGCTCCGGTACATGGTATGGGAAGAATGGGAAAAATGGGAAGAATGGGATTGATGGGATTACTCCGGCACCGCCGCCCAGGCGCCGCGGGCGACAGCCAGTTGCACCTGCGCGCCGTCGGGCAGGCTCTGGGCGCGGGTTTCATGCCGCAACATGCGCCAGTGCCGGCCGTCGGGCAGCTCCAGTTCGTAGAGCGTGCTCTCGCCCAGGAAAGCGCCGCTGACGATGCGGGCCGCGGCGTTCAGCGGGACGAAGTCTCCGGCGGCGGCGCCGTCGTCGTCAAGCACCGCCACGTTCTCGGGCCGGCAGAAAGCCAGCGCCGCGCCGCCCGGGTTCAGGCCCTGCGGCAAGGGGCCGCCGTTGAGCGGGACCGCGCCGAAGGCGGTGGTGATGGCCTTGCCGTCGCTCCCCAGCGTCCCCGGCAGCGGGTTCACGTCGCCCAGGAAATCGGCGCAGAAACGCGTCGGGGGATGATGGTACAGCGGACGCGGCGCACCCAGGGCCTCGACTGTGCCGGCGCGCAGGATGGCCATGCGGTCGGCCAGCGAGAGGGCCTCCTTCTGGTCGTGGGTCACGTACAGCGTGGTGATCTTGGTCTGACGGTGGATGCGCCGGATTTCCTCGCGCATCTCCCAGCGCAGCCTGGCGTCCAGGTTGGAAAGCGGCTCGTCCAGCAGCAGCACGCGCGGGCGGATGACCAGCGCGCGCGCCAGCGCCACCCGCTGCTGTTGCCCGCCGGAGAGCTCGCCCGGTCGCCGCGCGCCGAAGCCCGCCAGGCCGACCATGTCCAGCGCCTCGGCCACGCGGGCTTCGCGCTGGGCCGCCGGCGCTTTGCGCGCTTCCAGGCCGAAAGCCACGTTGCCGTGAACGGTAAGATGCGGAAAGAGCGCGTAGTTCTGGAAGACCATGCCGAAGTCGCGCTTGTGCGGCGGCACGCCGCGCAGCGACTCGCCGGCGATGCGGATGTCGCCTTGGAACTGCTCGATGAACCCGGCCACGGCGCGCAGGAGCGTGGACTTGCCGCAGCCCGAGGGGCCGAGCAGGAAGAACATCTCACCAGGCTCAAGCTTCAGGCTGACGCCGTCCAGCGCGCGCGTGGCGCCGTAGGTTACGCTCAGGTTCTCAATCTGCAGGCTCATCGGTTAGTAGTCTAGCATCTCCGGCCAATGGGAGGAATGGGAATAATGGGAATAATGGAACCGCTCCCTCACCCCTCGCCCCTCACCCCTCGTCCCTCACTTCACGTCGAGGCATACGCCCATCTTGGTGTTCCGGGCGTAAATCCGCCCGCCGCTGACAGCCGGCATGGT
>JBEKKG010000222.1:0-12095 GCA_050010835.1 Planctomycetota bacterium | reverse complement strand
TCAGCAAATGTACCGCGGGCGTCCCGCCCGCCCGTGGCAGGCCGGCAGGGCGCGAGGACGAAGGCGGGCGGGACGCCCGCGGTACGCTCTGGGCCACGCATTTACTGACATGCACCCCGTGAAGAGGTGAGGAGGTGAACAAGTGAAGAGGTGAACAGGTGAAAGGGCCTTTTCACCTCTTCACCCGATCACTTCTTCACCTGTTCACGTGTTGCTTTGTGGCCGCAGCGTGGTAACAATCGTCAAGAGGGGAGCCTGCTGCTTGCGAGCTTTGATGCGTTTCTTCAGTCTGGCGGAGTATGGCGCCGACGAGTTCCTGCTGGCCCTGTGCGCCTGTGCCGCCGCGGCCTGCGCATTGCGCCTGCTCAATCCCTGGCTGGCGCCGCTGCCGCTCCTGCCCTTTGCCGTCGTGGTCTGGTTTTTCCGCGATCCCGAACGGCGCGTGCCGGACAACCCGGAGCTCCTTATGGCCCCCGCGGACGGGACGGTGACGGACATCGAAGAGCTGGACGAGCCGGCCTTCATAGGCCGCAAGGCCCTGCGGATCGGCATTTTCCTCTCGCCCTTCGACGTCCACGTCAACCGCGTGCCCTGCGCCGGCGTGGTTCGCTACCTGGATTACAGGGTTGGGGAGTTCCTGCCGGCCTACAACCCCGCTGCCGCGCAACGCAACGAGGCGCTGTGCCTGGGCCTGGAATCCGCGGGCGGTTTGCGTTTGCTGATCAAACAGATCAGCGGCGTCCTGGCGCGCCGCATCGTGTGCCGCGTGCAGCCTGGGGATGTGCTGGCGCCGGGACAGCGTTATGGCATGATTAAGTTCGGTTCGCGCACCGAGCTTTACGTCCCCGCGGATGCCGTGGCGATTTGCATTGTGGCGCGGGGCAGCAAGGTTAAGGGCGGGCTGTCGCCCTGCTGCAAACTCCTTAGGACAGCAGGACAGCAGGAGAACAGGACAGCAGGAGAACAAAACAAGCTGACTTGCTGACCTGTTCTTTTGTTGACCTGTTGGCTTGTTGACCTGTTGGCTGTTGTACGAGGCTTTATGGCCATGCGGCGCTTTGGACAACTGCGGGACCGAATGGGCAGGCCGCCGCGCCTTTTGCTCGGCATCCATCCTGTCCCGACGATGGTCACTTTGGGGAATCTGCTCTGCGGGTTCGGGGCCATTGTGCTGGCGATGCGTTCCGGCGACCCACCGAAGGAATTCTACCATTTCACCAAGGACGATTGCCTGTACTGGTCCGGCATCCTGATCTTCATTGCCATGGTCTTCGACGTGATGGACGGCAAGGTGGCCCGCTGGACCAAGACCACCAGCAAGTTTGGCATGGAGATGGACTCGCTTTCCGACGTCGTTTCCTTCGGCGTCGCGCCGGCGGTGCTGGTGAAGGCCATGATTGACACCCAGCGGGCTGGGGGGGGCGGCTTCGTGCTGCTGGACCGCTACATCTGGCCGATGCTGGCCACCTACGTGGCGTGCGCGGCGATGCGCCTGGCGCGTTACAATGTGGAAGCGCAGACGGGGCATCGCGACTTCTTTTTCGGCATGCCGTCGCCTGGCGCGGCGGGCTGCGCCGCCAGCCTGGCGGTGCTCATCATCCCCGGCAGCCACGACCCGCCCATTAGCCAACTGCAACTGAACTGGCTGGATGAACTGCGCAAGCAGATCTACATGCCTGTCCTGACCGCGCTGCCTTTCGTCCTGATGTTCCTGGGCGTGCTGATGGTCACCCGCGTCCATTATCCCCATTTGGGCGACCGTTTGTTGCGCGGCCGCAAGTCCTTCATGCACGTCATGGGCCTGGGTCTCATCCTGGTCCTGGTGGTGATGCAGCACGAGGTCACGCTGGCCATCGCCTTCAACAGCTACATGCTCTGGGGCCTGGCCAATGAGGCGCGCTATAATCTCTTCCCCGCGCAGCGGCCTGCGGACTGGGTCGCGGAGGCCGGCAGCCTGACCGCGCCCGCGGCCGAGGGGTCCGCTGCCGCGCCCCCGAGCCCGGTCGTCCCAACCAAGGAGCCGCCGGGGTAGGCATGAGACATGAGGCTTGAGGAGGCCAACCCTCAAGCCTGAACAACAACCATGCCCAGTTTAGATGACATGCAGGCCAAGAAACACTGGTTCCAGAACGGCCTCCGCTTTTCCTGCCAGCCCGGTTGCGTGCGCTGCTGCTGTGGCGCGCCCGGCGACGTTTTCATCACGGACGAGGAACTCCGCAGCCTCGCCGCTCATCTCGATATTCCGTTTGAGGAGTTCGACAACCAGTACGTCCGGCACTATTCCTCAGGCAGGAAATCGCTGCTTGAACGCGCCAATGGCGATTGTGTCCTGCTGGCAGGCTCGGGCTGTAGCGTCTATGCCGTGCGGCCGCAACAATGCCGCGCCTATCCTTTCTGGCCTGAAATCCTGAGAAGGCGCGCCACTTGGCTGCGTGAAGCCCGTCGTTGTCCCGGTGTCAACGCAGGCGCACTGCACGGCCCGGAGGCCATCCTGGCCGCCCTGAAATCTCAAGCGCAAGCGGGTGCATAACCGGACTTGTGGTGCAGGCATCCTGCCTGCACTGGCGGGGCGCGGATTGAGGAGGCAAGAGGGGCGCAGGCTGGGAGCGGGTGCATGACACTTTAGGCGGGCCGTTGTTTCCCCCTCCCCTTGCGGGAGGGGGTCTTGCGGGAGGGGGTAGGGGGAGGGCCAGAAAGCTCCCTCACCCGGCGTTCGCTTCGCTCACGTCCGCCCTCTCCCGCAAGGGGAGAGGGAACGCGCGCCGAATCCGTCATGCACCCGCTGGGAGCCTGCACCACAACCTGCACTTGACCGGCCGGCAGCGGGTGTTAGGTATTTACACAGGAGGACCCTTCTGGGGTGGATTTGCGGCAAGGCCGTGGTGTGAGGGGGGCATTTCGGACCACGTGGCGTGTACCGCAATCCATGACTTGGCCATGGAAACGGGCGTACTTTCAGAAAAGGTTCTGGTTCTTAATCGCTCCTGGGTGGCGGTTAACGTAGCCACAGTGCGCCGTGCCCTGACCCTGGTATATCAAGACGTTGCGCGCGTCGTGGCGCCCGCGGATTACTCCACCTTCGATTTTGCAGGCTGGGTTGAGGCCAGCCAGGCGGCCAAGGAAGAAGCGCGGCGCATCCATTCCGCGACTTTCTCCTTGTGTGTGCCCGAGGTCATCGTGCTGGGCAGCTTCAACGGGCGCTTCAGCAAGGAAGTGCGCTTCTCACGGCGCAACATTTTTGAGCGAGACGAGAACACCTGCCAGTATTGCGGCAAGAAGTACGACCGCAGCGAGCTGACGCTGGATCACGTCATCCCTCGCAGCCGCGGCGGGGCCAGCACGTGGACGAACATCGTCCTGGCCTGCCTGAAGTGCAATATGCGCAAGGGCGACCGCGGGCCGCATGAGACCAATATGAAGCTGCAGCGCAAGCCCCTGAAGCCGCAATGGGCCACCCGCGTCGGGGTGAAACTGGGCCGTTCTTGGAAGCCTTCTTGGGAGCGCTTCCTGGAGGAGGCCTACTGGGACGTCGAACTCAGCAAGTGAGGCATCAGGCCTCGACCAGCCACTTGAATGTGTACGCCCCTGAGCGGGAACGCATGGCGTGCAACCGGCCGCGCTCAGTCTCCAGCTCGAAAAGCATGTCGTTGGGGTCGCTGGAGTCGAAGACACAGATGGGCTTGGCAGAATGCACCTGCACCTCCAGCTCGCGTGCGGCGTGGTCCACTGTGGCCTTGAGTTTCAACGCCCACGCGGTGTCAATGCCCAACGGTGTTTTGCGGCTGGCGGGTGTGTTAAGCAACTCAGAGACACGCGCCGTCAAGGCTCCCGAAGCGGAACGCTTGCGGCGCCTGGACCCCCTCTCGTCCAACCCTGTTCCCTGGTGCGTCATATTCGGTACTCCTGGCCACGATCAAAACGTGGACAACGCGCCGCTTAATTATTCCATGCTGTCGTTGCGGCTTTGCAAGCCCGCATTATGTACTTAATCACATTGTGCACATAAGCGCAAGGCTTCTGTGAATTTTTTTCAAAAAAAAAAGAGGCATTGGGCATTAGGGCTGCGGAATCAAGCTTTGCCTCCCCACCGCGCGTCCCCAAAGCCTGATGCCTCAAGCCCCAAGCCTAATGCCTAATGGGCATGGCACTTCGTTGACCTTGGCATATAATCGTCTATTGCTGAGGACTCGGGACAGAGCGGTTGGGATGGACACGCCAAGGAAACCTGTTGATCCGTTGAAGACTGAAACCGGCCTGCGCATCCCCGCGGCTGCCGGTACGGCGCAGGGCCAGCCGCAGCCGCCCCCGGCCGCGGCAGAAGAAATCTGGCGCGAAACCCACTGGGGCAAGCGCCGCGCGCCGCTGCCAGTGGACCTGTCCGCCGACCTGCTGCTGAGCGCCGCGCCGCGCGTCTCCTACGAGGGCCTCACTGTGCCCGCTATGGGCGGGATTCCGCTGCTCTTCAAGCTCGGGCAAGGCGGCGTGGGCGCTGTGTATTTTGGCATCCATCCCCGGACGATGCAGGAAGTCGCGGTGAAGGTGCTGGCCTTCCACGTCGCGCAACGGGAGCCGGAGGCCATCGCCCGCTTCTGCCGCGAGGCCCAGGCCGCCGCCAACATCCAGTCGCCGCACCTGGTCAGGGTGCAGGATGTGAACGAGGAAAAAGGGCTGTACTACCTGGTGATGGAGTACGTCGCCGGCGTCTCCGCCAACGGCTGCCTCAAGCAGGCCCAGAGGGAGAGGCTGGGCGGCTTGTCCGAAGCGGTGGCTCTGGATATCTGCATCGCCTCCACAAAGGGCTTGGCCGCCGCTCACAAAGCCGGCATCATCCATCGCGATGTCAAGCCCGACAACATCCTGATCCCGCGGGACCAGGACAGCGGCCAACTGCTCTACCGGGAAGCCAAGCTGGCGGACCTGGGCTTGGCCCGCAGCGAGGACTCCGCCTATTCCGCCACGCAGTCAGCCATAGCTATGGGCACGCCGGGCTTCATGGCCCCGGAACAGGGGCTCTCAGCCAGGACCGCCGGCAAGCCCGCCGATGTGTTCTCCACGTGCGCGACTCTGTATGTGCTCCTGGCGGGCAAAATGCCGTTCCTGGGCGAGACCGCCATTCAGGTCCTGGTCAGCACCATTCAGCAACCGCACCTGCCGCTGCAACAGGTTTGCCCCACGGTCAGTGCCGCCACCGCCGCTCTGATTGACCGCTGCCTGGCGAAGGAGCCTGAAAGACGTTACGCCGATGCCGTGGAGTTGCTGGAAGCGCTGATGGCTTGCCGCAAAGCCTTGGCTGCGGGCGCAGCACAAGTTGATTCCGACACCGAAGCGGGGAGCAGTCCGGAGTCTAGAATCCAAGCGGCGATCAGAGCACGGGCGCGAGCGAAGACCGTCCTGCTGCCCAATGCCGAAAAGCCCGCCGGCGCCGAAGCAGTCACCAGAGTAGAGGACCATGTCCCGGCCGGAACCGCGGCGGAGCCGGAAGCTGCCTCCCGTGCGGAAGCCGCAGGGCGCGCCGGCGCCCAGGAAGAGGCCAGAGGGCGGGGGCGGGCCGAAGCAAGGGCGCGAGAGGAAGCACAAGCTGAGGCACAAAGGAAGGCAGAGGAAGAGGCCAAGGCCAGAGCGGAAGCCGAGGCAGAGGCGCGGGAGGAAGCGGAAGCCGAGGCCCAGCGGAAAGCAGCGGCGGAGCTCAGGGCCAGAACGGAAGCCGAGTCTTGGGCCGCGGCGAAAGCTGAAGCGCGCGCCCGCGTCGAGGCAGAACCCAGGCGGCTGGCAGAGGCCAGAGCCAAAGCGGAAGCGGAGGCCAGGGCCAGAGCGGCGGCCCGGGAGAAGGCGCTGCGGGAAGGGCTGGGCAAGACGGATTCGGCCGCCTTCGCTCCCGTTGAAGCAGCGGCCCAGGCGCGGGTCGCCACCTATGCAAAACACAGTGGTCTGCCCCTGAACATGGTGCTGACCCTGGGCCGCGAGGTCGAACTGGAACTCGTCCTGGTTCCACCTGGCAGTTTCAAGATGGGCAGCCCGGAGACGGAGCGGGGCCGCGCCCCGGATGAGACGGAACACGAGGCCACGATCACCACGGCCTTCTACATGGGCAAGTTCCCGGTAACGCAGGAGCAATACGAGGCTGTCGTCTGGAAGAACCCCAGCCTCTACAAAGGTCCCAGGAACCCCGTGGAAAGAGTTTCCTGGGAAGACGCGAACGAGTTTTGCCGGAAACTGCGGGCCAAGAAGGCCAAAAACGTCCGCATGCCGACAGAGGCCGAGTGGGAGTATGCCTGCCGCGCCGATTCGCCGGCCAGGTTCTATTGTGGGGACACGATTGAGCATCTGAACGCCATGGGCTGGTGCTTCGCCAACAGCGGCTCCTCCCCGCATCCCGTGGGCCAGAAGAGGCCGAATGCCTGGGGCCTGTTCGACATGCACGGCAACGTCTGGCAGTGGTGTCAGGATTGGTACGGACAATATCCGGCGGGAGCAGTCTCCAACCCGCCAGGCGCGGCCAGCGGAGAATACCGTGTGCTGCGCGGCGGCTCGTGGCTCAGCTATCCGTGGATTTGCCGCGCGGCGATTCGGCTCAAGCTTGCGCCGGCCACCCGGGACTTCAACCTGGGCTTCCGCATTGTGGTCACGGGGCTTAAGCGCGCCAGCCGCCTGTTCGGTAGCTGAACGGCTTCTCACCACAGAGACACAGAGACACAGAGCACAGAGCACAGAGAAAAGATTTTGGATTCTGGTAAAGCCCCAACCCTGCCGTTCTCTGTGTCTCTGTGGTGAAGGAAAGGTGACAAATGCGGATTAGAGATTCCGTTTGCCTGCTCGCCCTCTTTGCCGTAGCCGGCATTTTCGCTCAGGAGACCGCACCGATGCTCGAAAGGACTGACCTCTTCGAAGGCGGCAAAGACGGCTACGCGCTGTACCGCATCCCCGGCCTGGTGGTCACGGCCAAGGGCACTGTGCTGGCTTACTGCGAGGCCCGCAAAACCGGCAAGAGCGACTGGGATCGGATTGACATTATGCTGCGCCGCAGCACGGACGGCGGCAAGTCCTGGGAACCGCGCCGCCAGATCGTGAAGCTGGAGGGTGCCTTCGAGAAAAACCCCGTCGCGCTGGCTCAAAAGCTCGGCAACCCGGGCGAGATCACCGTCAACAACCCCGTGGCAATCGTGGACCGGCAGGCCGGAGCCGTGCACTTCTTGTACTGCGTCGAGTACTGCCGGTGTTTCTACATGCGCAGCGACGACGACGGCCAGACGTTCTCAGCGCCGATGGAAATCACCGCGGCGTTTGAAAACTTCCGCCCGGAGTACGCCTGGAAAGTGCTGGCGACGGGTCCGGGCCACGGCATCCAGTTGTGCAGCGGCCGCCTGCTCGTGCCCGTGTGGCTCTCCACCGGCACCGGCGGAGGCGCGCACCGGCCCTCGGTAACGTCGGTGGTCTTCAGCGATGACCACGGCCAGATCTGGCAGCGCGGGGAGATTGCCGTGCCCAACACCGCTCAGTTCGTTGATCCGAACGAAACGGTGGCCGCTGAGCTGTCCGATGGCCGCGTGCTGCTCAACGTCCGCAGCGAATCCCCGAACCATCGCCGCATCGTCGTCACCAGCCCGGATGGCGCGGCCCAGTGGTCCAAGCCGCGGTTCGACGACGCGCTCTTCGAGCCTATCTGCATGGCCTCAATGTTGCGGTTGAGCGGCAAGCCGGGCCAACTCCTCTTCGTCAATCCTGACAGCTCGGCGGACAAAAAAGCCGGCTGGGCTTTTCCCCGCCGCAACCTGACGGCGCGGTTGAGCCGGGACGACGGGCAGACGTGGCCCGTGGCCCGCGTCCTCGACCCCGGCCCCGCGGGCTATTCCGACCTGGCCGAGTTGCCCGATGGGACCATCCTGTGCTTCTACGAGGCCGGTTGCGCGGCGGGCGACAAGGTCGGCACCTCGACAAAATTCCTGGCCGTGATCCGCTTCGGCGTGGATTGGCTGGAGCACGGGAAATTTTAGATTTTCGATTTTCGATTTTCGATTGCTACGACCTGAAGGCGTCCATTCAGTCCATAGTGTCCATTCAGTCCATCCCGTCCCGGCGCTTGATATTTTTCCGGCTTGGGGCACGATGTGCGAATGGACGGTAGGACAGGCTTTCCAGCCTGTCCGGACAGCCTGGAAAGGTTGTCCTACTTGGAGAAGGGAACAAGATGAAGAAGACAATGCACATTGCCATTGGGACTGCGCTCCTGTTCGTGGCCGCGGCCGCCGCCGCCGAGGAACTGGAACTGTCCGCGAACAAAGTCATCTGGCTGGATGAACTGGACGTCAAGCTTTCCAGTTGCGGCTGGCAGACCACGCTCAAGGGCAAATCGGTGGCGGGCAATCCGCTGCGCCTGCGGGGCAAAACGTACGCGCGCGGCATCGGCACACACACGCCGGGCATCTTCCGGATTGACCTGGACAAGCACGGCGTCCGCTTCGAGGCCACGGTTGGCGTGGACGACGAGGTGGGCAACGGCGGCACGGTCGAGTTTCGCGTGAGCGGCGACGGAAAAGTGCTCTGGTCCAGCGGCGTGCTGAGGGGCGGCAAGGAGATCAAGACTTGCGACGTGGCCCTTGCCGGCGTGAAAACTCTCGACCTGGTTGTTGATCCCACGCCGGACGGTTACGGCAACGACCATTCGGACTGGGTGGACGCCAAGATCGAGTACGTGGGCGCGAAGCCTCCCGCGGCCAAGAAAACGGCAAATCCCTTCAACCACCGCTGGCCGCCCGCGGACCAGGTGTTCAACAAGGCGGCTTTGCCTGATCCCGCCGACCGCGATGAAGCCGACGCGGTGCTGCGGCGCGTGGCGGCCCTCGTAGACCATCTCAAGAATACGCTGGGCTGCTCGAACCTGGACGCCAAAGAGGCGCGCCTGGCGGAACTGAAGGCCGCAGCCGGCAAGACCGAGTTGTCCGACGCGGACGGCCGGACGAAGCTGCTGGAGCAGGCCTGTGCGCTGCGGCGCGAGGTGGCCTTCTCCAACCCGCTGCTGGACTTCGATCAGATACTCTTCATCAAGCGCCATTTCTGCCCGGACGCCGAGACCACGGGCAACCACATGTGTGATCAGATGTTCGGGTTCAACGCCATCCGTGGCGGCGGCCTGTTCGTGCTGGAAAAGCCATTCTCCGACAAGCCCACGGTGCGCAACGTCCTGGAGAAATCCGTCTGCGAGAACGCGCGCTTCCAAGGCAAGCAGCTCACCTCCGACGGCGGCTTCCTCGCTCCCGAACTGCGGTTTGACGCCCGCGAGATTCTCTTCGCCTGGACTGAGATCGCGGAGAAGGAAGCCGACCGCAAGCGCTACCGTACCTGGGACGAACACAACACCTGGAAGATCTTCCGCGTCAACGTGGACGGCTCGGCCCTCACGCAGTTGACCGACGGCCCCTGGGACGATTTCGATCCCTGCTACCTGCCCAACGGCCGGATTGTGTTCATCTCGGAGCGGCGCGGCGGCTACGGCCGCTGCCACGGGCGGCCGGTGCCCAGCTTCACCTTGCACTCGATGAATCGGGACGGCAGCGACATCGTGTGCCTGAGCCCGCACGAGACCAACGAGTGGCAGCCCAGCATAGACCACAACGGGATGATCATTTACACCCGCTGGGACTACGTGGACCGCGGCTTCAGCCAGGCGCATCATCCCTGGACCACGACCCCGGACGGACGCGACCCGCGCCCCATCCACGGCAATTACGCGACCAACATGAGTTCCCGGCCGCAGTTTGAGATCTCCATCCGCGCGGTCCCCAACTCGCGCAAATACATGGCCACCGCCGCCTGCCACCACGGGCAAGCCTACGGCTCGATCCTCCTCATTGACCCGTCCGTTCCGGACGATGACAAGATGGGCCCCGTCAAAAGGATGACGCCCGACCAACTCTTCCCCGAGGCGGAGATCGGCACCCACGGCGACCCGGCCTGCTACGCCGCGCCGTATCCGCTGAGCGAGTACTTCTTCTTGTGCGTCTACGACGCCGAGAGCCGCTCCAACGCCGGGACGCGCAACAACTACGGCATCTATCTCGTGGACGCTTTTGGCAACAAGGAACTGCTCTATCGCGACCCGGAGATCTCCTGCCTCGATCCTATCCCGCTTAAAGCCCAGCCTGTCCCGCCGGTGATTCCCAACCAGACGGCGGTTGGGCAGCCGCTCGCGGAAGGCGCGACCGCCGCCCCGCCGGACCCCAAGTCCGTCCCGGACTTCGGCCTGGTGGGTTTGATCAACGTCTACGACAGCCTCTATGCGATGCCGAAAGATGCCAAGATTACCAACTTGCGCGTCATGCAGTTGCTGCCCAAGACCACGCCCTACGCCAACAATCCCCAGATCGGCTTCGGCGACCAGAAGAGCGCCCGCATGGTCCTGGGCACGGTGCCGGTGGAGGAGGATGGCAGCGCCTACTTCAAACTGCCGGTCGGCCGCCCCGTGTATTTCCAGGCCCTGGACGCCGACGGCCTGGCCGTGCAATCCATGCGCAGCGCCACCTACATCCATCCTGGCGAGAAACTGACCTGTCGCGGGTGCCATGAGCCGCGCGTGCGCACCTCCAGCACGGCCCAGAAGCAGCCCAAGGCCTTCCAGCGGCCACCGTCCGAGATTGTCCCGGACGTGGCCGGCTCCCGGCCCTTTAGCTATCCCATCCTCGTCCAGCCGGTGCTGGACAAGAATTGCGTAGGCTGCCATGAGAAGAGTCGGGCGGAGGGCAAGAAATCGCCGGACCTCTCCCGTGGCGTGAACAACAAGAAGAACTGGTATACGTCCTATGTCTCGCTGCGGAGCTATGCGTTCTTCTGGGACAATGCGGTCTTCGACGGCGTGCCGCGCACCACGCCGGGGAAATTCGGCGCCCACGCCTCCAAGCTCTACCAGATGCTCGCCAAAGGACACCATGACCTGAAGCTCAGCCCCGAGGAAATGCACCGCCTCACCTTGTGGCTGGACAGCAACAGCGATTTCTACGGTTCCTACGAGAACCTCACCGAACAACTGGAGGGCAAGGTTGTTTGGACGAAGCTGGAGTAATGCTATGGCCCTCTCGCGCGCCTTGGGCTTGTGCGCAGCGGCCTCATTGGCCGCCGCGCTGGCCGCTGCCGGTGAGGAGAGCCCCTCCGTGAACGAATCAGCCCGGAAAATTCCCGTAGCCTACGACGTTGACGTGGTGATCGCCGGCGGCGGCGCGGGCGCGGTGGCGGCAGCCGTGGCCGCCGCCAAGGACGGCGCCAAAGTCTTTCTCGCCGCGCCGCGCAACTACCTCGGCGAAGACACCGCCGGAACGCTGCGCGTCTGGACCGATCCCGCCACGCCTCTCAATTCCGTGCTTGCTGAAAAACTCTTCGGTGCCCAGGCGCGCGAGTCCCCTGCCGGCGACGAGATCAAGAACCGCCTGCCTTTCAACTACCAGACCGACAAACCTTCAGGCGGCCAGCACAGGGACACCGTTCCGCCCTCCCTGCTGAGCGACGGCAAGTGGCACTCCGCCGTAAAAGAAAGCGTCCAGTACGACGGCGCAGTCACGCTCGTTGCGGACCTCGGCGGCCTCAAGCAGATTGCCCAGGCCGGCGTCATGGCCTACCACGCCAAGGACTTCCTCGTTGAGTCGCTGACGGTCTCCACCAGCGCCGACAACCAGGAATGGAAAGAGGCGGGCGTCATCAAAAACACTGCGGAGTCGCGGAACGAGAACAGCCCCGCCCTGCCGCTCTTGACGCCGCTCAACGCCCCGGCCCGTTACGTCCGCTTCCATGTCGAGCACAAGCCTGAAAGCAAGCGCCTGCTGTTGGGCGAGATCATCCTTACTGGGCCGGAAGAGAAGGAAAAGCCTGCCGGCGCTACTGCCGGCGGGGACGCCGGCGCTCCCATCCTGGTCCGGCCCCTGCACGTCAAGCGCACGCTGGATGAAGCGCTGCTTGCGGCCGGCGTGCAGTATCTTTTCGGCTGTTACGTCTGTGATGTGCTGCGCGACGCGCAAGGCCAGCCTGGCGGCATAGTCATGGCGGACCGCGCCGGCCGGCAGGCCGTCTCGGCCAAGGTCATCATTGACGCCACCGACCGCGCGTGGGTGGCC
>JBEKKG010000221.1:0-9438 GCA_050010835.1 Planctomycetota bacterium | reverse complement strand
AAGCGGCCAATCAGACCGTGATCTCCCCCTCTGCGGAACTGCTGTTGCGGTTATCACTCTGGCGTGCCCAGAGACCCTCATTCCCCCTTCTTGCGCCAAGCTTTCTCCCCCAACAAAAAATGGACAGATGCCCATACCATCGCATCATCTGGCCCTCTCACGACTTATAGAATCGCGTTAAGGCGATCTATTACAGTAGAAATAAACACTTACAGCATAATGGGGTGGCTGACCGGATTCGCACCGGCGACCTCCTGAGTCACAGTCAGGCGCTATCCTATGTCACATACCCCTCTGGAATAACATTGGAATAACGTTCTTGGAATAACGGGAGCCGGCTGGAGGAGCACAGCAGTGGGTATGAGGACGGCTGTTCATTCTCTCCAGATGAGAATAGCCGCACAGTCACGCCTCCAATACCGGCTTTTATCATGCCACCGCCTTGGCCATCTCAGCGGCCAGCCTCAAGGCGCAGTCAAGGTCGAAAGCCGCAAATCTGAACGCTTCGCGGAACATCACGCGGTCTTTGTGGGTGAGGATGCCCGAGGGCTTCCCAGGGCTCTGTACGAGACGATAGCGCGCGACAGGCAGGAGGGCGAAACCTTCCCGCAAGCAGCATCGCGCCTGTTCGCGCAGGCGGGGTTCAAGGCACCGGAAGGGCACTCTCGTGCCCTGGAGGCAAGAGAGGCCCGTGTTTGAAATTGTACGCTGGTTTGCGGGGGTGCTGTCGAGCGGATAGCAGCATTGGGGCGCGGACGTGCCCAGCATTTCCCGATAGATGTGGCTCTCTTCCTGCGGGCAGGTGATTCCATTCTGCAGTTGGAGGTAAGCCCAGTCCACCAGAGCCGCGAGCCAGGACTGGAATGCCTGAGTATTCTCAACCACCGTCACTTCGCTTCGGTCGAATTACGGAACATTGCGATGTGGTTCACTGACCCTTGTAGAGAGCAAGGAGCCAAGCGCCAAAAGCCGCCATAATCACTGCGCGGCCTTCTTCAGCCGCTCGAAATCTTCAGCGGCCCTCTGGCCGGCGCGTGTGCCCTTGAAGGCCTCCGCCAGATCGCGGTAGCCAAGAGCAGCCTGAACCAGCTTGTCCTTCTTCTTGCCGGCCTTCTGCTCGAAATCCGCTATGATCTTATACCGCTGTGCGGCCTCTTGTTCTTTGCGCAGGGCAGGGTCCTTCAGGAGTTCAGCCAGGCTGGTGCGGACTGCTGTGGCCACCGCCGGATCGGCCAGGCTTAGGAACTTGTCTTCCGCCAAACCGTTCAGCGCCTCCAACTGCTCCACCTTGTCGCTCAATCCCTTCGCGGCCTTGAAGCGGTTTTGGAGATACGTCGTGTAAATGACGCTGGATTCCGGGCTATCGGGGACCTTCTGCAGATTGATGAAATGAACCAGGTAACGGATGGTCGCCGGCTGCCCGTTCTTATTCGCAAGGCCGGTGATCTCGACCAGGTAACGCGCATCGGCCGCCAGGTTCAGGCCTTCGGGCCTGAAGATAATTGCCGCGCCGCTGCCGAAGCCGCCGTTCTCCACATTGAAATAGTCCAGCTTCAGAGCGGCACCGGCGGGCTCGCACTTCTCGTTGGCAGGCTTGATCGAGACCTGCACGCCATCCTTCTTCGGCGGCGCGTACTTGCCCATGTTCGGAGAAACGCTCCAGGCCTGCCGTTTGCCGAATAACTCGGCAGGCATGTAGCCGCGCGCAGGGCAGGCCACGAAGTCCCAATCGGGCACAGACTGGCGCGAATGGTCGTGAGCGTGCATGGCCGCAAAGCCGCCTTCAGTGCCAAAGGCGGTTTTGAGCATGCCCGGATTGAGGCACCAGCGCCGATGCCCAACGCGGTCAATGTTCTTGTCATCGGAGTCATCCATCCAGCCGTCCACGCATGAGACCGGGTGCACTCTGCCCTGAAAGAGATTGCTTTGCCCCGCACCTTTCTTTGCCAGATCGTAATCCTCGTCGCTCATGCCTGCGGGCTTTTCAGGGGTGTGGGTCATCTTGTTTAGTTTGGCACAGACCAGGGCGGCCTTCTGAGCCAGGACGGCCAACTGGTTGTCCCACTGAATATCCTCGTATGGCACACCGCAAATGTAGCGATATTGTTTAAGCCGCCCGATGTACGCATTCTGCACGTTGGCGCCGACGTTCCGGTCCGGCGCGAGCAACTGGAGCATGGCTCTGATCTCGGCTGCCTTGCGGGGATACAGAGAAGTATCCAGTTCATTGGCTGGCGACCCCGCAAAGACTTGCGGGGCTAAAACGTGCTCAAGAACCAACACGGCGCAAGCCAATGCAGTGGCGCGGCCCAGGACTCTCCCCGGCAGTGGAAACAAGCTCATCGATTAACCTTTCTCGCCCTCAGGTCCATGCAGAGAATACACCGGGACATTGTCGTTAGAAAGTCGCTCTCATGGCGCAGTGGGCAATGTCCCATGGTGCATGTTCCGTTCAGGCTTTCCCGTACCGCTCGATCCGCAGCCGGGCCGTGATACCGTGAGCCAGCATGTTCTCCAACTGGCATTGCCGTTCGGTGACGGCTGCGATCTCACGGCTGGCCGCCGCCGTCATCCGCTGATACGTGCAGGTTTTGAGGAACTTGCCTACCCACACCCCGCCGGTGTAGCGCGCCGCCCGGCTGGTTGGCAGGATGTGGTTGGTGCCGATGGTCTTGTCGCCATAGGCCACGGTTGTCTCTTCTCCGATGAACAGTGAACCGTAGTTGGCCAGGCGCTCGAAGTAATAACCGCAGTTCTTGACGTGCAGTTCCAGATGTTCCGGCGCATAGTCGTCGCTCAAAGCAATGGCTTCGTCGGCGTTTGCCACAGCGTAGACGATCCCGTTGGCACCCCAGGACTGCGCGGCGATCTCCTGCGTGGGCAAAACGGCCAGTTGCTTCTCGACCTCCGCGATACACCGGCGGGCAAACCCCTCGCTCAGACTGATCAGGCACACGCCGCTATTCGGGTCATGTTCGGCCTGACCCAACAGATCGCAGGCTACCAGGGCCGGATCGGCGTGGTCGTCGGCAATTACGAGGATTTCGGTAGGTCCGGCCAGCAGATCTATTCCGCAACGCCCATAAAGCTGCCGCTTGGCCTCGGCGACGAACTTGTTGCCGGCGCCGCACAGAATGTCGGCCGGAGGCGCCTCGCCCAAGCCGAACGCCATCATGGCCAGAGCCTGCACGCCGCCCAGGACAAACAGCCGATCCGCACCAGCCTTGGCCATCGCGTTGATCGTGGCGGGATAGTAACCTTGGCCCTTAACCGGCGGCGTGCAGGCCACGACCGTCTTCACCCCCGCGTCCTTGGCGGGAATGATGCTCATCTGCGCCGAACCGAACATCGGGTAGCGCCCCCCGGGAATGTAGCTCCCCACCGTCTGCACCGGGATGTGCTTGTGTCCCAGCCAGACACCCGGACGAATCTCCACTTCCAGAGGCAACAGCGTCTTGAACTGCGCCTCGGCAAAATGGCGGACGTTCCTCTGGCAGAAGTCTGTGTCGGCAATCGCCTGCGGCGACACCTTGGCAATCGCCTCGGCCACCTGGGTGCGCGTCAGTTCGAAACTCGCGGGGCTCCAGCCGTCGAGCTTCCGGCTGTACTTGCGCACGGCATCCATGCCATTCTTCTCCAGATCCAGCAGCATCTCGGAGACCACCGCCGCCGTCTGCGGATCTTTCTCAAATAAGCGATGTCCGCCGTTCTTAACAATTGTCATTTCTTACTCCTCGTGTGGAACCACCAGGGCCACAATCCTGCCGCCGGTGCCGGCCGCGCGGTCGGCTCCGTTGCCAGGGTCACTCGACCCTCCAGGGCCTGCGCTTACCTGGTCCAAACGGCCTCCAACCACCCCGTGACGCATTCGATATTTGTTGCGGGCGCAGTATAGCGGCCCCAGGGCGGGGAAAGCAAACACGATTGCCCTGCCGCCGGTACAGCCATGAGGCCCCAGTGGCCCAGGTACAGGCCGGTTGCGTCGCCTGATACAGCACCGGCCGCGATGACGCTGTTCCGACGCCCTTCTGACGCCAGAACCCGCCGCCCTGCACGCTGCCCGGCGCGACGCCAAAAGCAAGACAAGACGGCAACCTTGACCTGCTCAGAGGGAGAAGGCGACGTGGCCAGCGGCCTGCTGTCTTGGACCGGCAGGCTATAGGGCGAAAGAGTCCGGCCCTGAAACTCGCAACCCGCACCGGGGCGGGACTTCCACCCGCTGGAACAGTGCGCTATCATCGCGCACGTTAAAAAAAAAGAGCAAAGTGTCAAAAATCCAGCGCGCACCGAAAGCCGTGATTTGTCCTCCCGTGGCCAGGAATGCCCCCGTGGCGGCGCGCATCGCGGGAATAGTCCGGGATATCAAACCAGCTACCGCCGCGCAGAACACGCTCTCCTCCGACTGTCGGCCCTGGCGGATCAGCAGGCGGCGAGTCTTTGTAATAATCACTCTGGAATCTGTCCGCGCACCATTGCCACAGGTTGCCGTGCATGTCGTAAAGCCCCCAAGCGTTGGGCACCTTCAGCCCGACGGGATGAGTCTTATGCCCGGAATTGCCTTCAAACCAGGCAGCCTTGTCCAGGTCTGAATCTTTGTCTCCAGTATTGTACCGCGTTGTCGTCCCCGCCCGGCAGGCGTACTCCCACTGCGCTTCGGTTGGCAGACAGACGTTTCGGCCCGTGTTCTTTGCCGCCCATTTACAGAACTCCTGCGCATCGTTCCAGGTAACCAGGCATACCGGATGGGTGTCCTCTTGCTGGAAGTTCGGCTGTTTCCAGTTGACGTTGGACAGTCCATGCCATTGCCCGTCAAAACCCCAGCCCTTGTTGCCAGCCTTCTCCGCTTCGGTTTGGAACTTCATGGCGTCAACGAACGCCCGGAACTGCGCGACCGTGACATGGAACTTCCCCATGTAGAACGGCTTGCTGATTTTGACCTTGTGGGCAGGCTTCTCTTCATTGCAGCCTTCATTATCGGCCCCCATCATAAACTCTCCGGCCTTGATAAGCACCATTTCCATCTTCGCGCCGCCGCCCAAGTCGAGCGTCAGCGTTGGCGCAGGGCCAAGCACCTTCTCTATGGCGTCGTACCGCTCTTTGAGCGCAGCGGCTTGCTTTGCCGCCGTCTGCGTCTTGCCGTGGTCGCGCTCGAAAGCTTCATACGCCGCCTTTGCTCCCCTCATGTCCTTGGCGGTAAAGAGCTTCTCCGCCTTCTCCCAGGATTTCAGCGCCGCCGCTTCGATCTCGCCAAGTTCAATTGCGGTTATTCTGTCCAGGTAGCTTTCAGGATTGAGCGTCTGGGGCTTGGTAAAGTATTCCTTGGCCTTGGCCACATTCCCGGAAGCCAAATACATGATGCCCCGTTGCCGCAAATCCGCGCCGACATTGCCGCTTCGCGGCGCATATTGATCCACATCGTCCAGCGAAAGCTGCATAAGGTTGAAGGTCATCTGCGCGCCGCTCATGTCCAGGGTCACAGCGTCCGGCTTCGGCTCGTTCACCACCTTGCCCTTGAACGCCGTCCCGCCTTTCTTGAGCGTAATCTGCTGCCCTACCTGCTTCCGCAGCGCCTCAATCGCAGCCTTGCGCAGTTCCAGCACGGATTCAACATCGGCCTTCTCTTGTTTCAGTAACTCCGCCGCATCCGCCAGCGCCGGGTTTTTCGCCTTCCGCTCCAGCAGCGCAATCGCGTCGGCAAACTTGTTTTGAGCCAGCAACGGCGCGGTTTCCTTCAGGACGGCGCTAAATGGCTGCTGAGCCTTGGCGGCGCGGGCGTCGGTTTGCGCCGTAGGCGTTTCGCCTGCCTTTGTATCGGGCTGGGCGACCTTGGTGTCTGGTTGCACTGGCGTCGGTTCAACCTTCGTGGTTGCGTTTTCGGCCTTATTCTTCGCCTCTGCTTCCACCGCAAGCCGCGCTTCTTCCAGCTTCCGCAGCCCTTCGGCCAGCTTGCGCTTTTCCTCTTCCAACTTGGCCTCTTCGGCTTTGCGCTTGTCGGCTTCTAGTTTCCTTTCAACCTCCAGCTTCGCCGCCGCTTCCTTCAACCGAGTTTCTTCCAGGGCTTGCGCCGTGGTCTTTGTGCCATTGCCGGCTTGTCCAGCAGCGCCGGTTTTCTTCGTTTCGTTTTTTGAGTTTCCTTCGAGTTTCGAGCTTCGGGTTTCGGATTTCTCTCCGCCGCCGCCCATCATCAGCACCAACAGCAGGATCAGCGCGCCCAGTCCCAACACGCCTGCCCCGATGTACAGCGCCTTACGCGAAGGGGCCGAGGGCGGCACTTCGACCAGCGGCACATCATCACGCCCCGTTGTTCTGCGCAGCTCAGCCACAGGTTGCTGTTGCCGGGTCCCCACAGGATGCCCCGCCGCGTGGCTGGGAGCTTGCGCGATACCGGCTGGCCTCTTTGGCCGCGCCACCCGCGCCACAGCCACGCTCGACCTCCCATGCTCAATCGCATGGCTTGACGGCATCTTGCCATCAATGACCAGTTCCAGGTCGTCAAGCAGTTCCTTGCAGTTCGCGTACCTGTCCGCAGGCGCCTTGGCCATCATCTTCTGGATGACATGCACCACGCCATCGGGCAGGTCTTCCACAATGTCCTGCGGGTTCGGCAACTGCTCGTTGATATGCTTCATCATTATGGCCATCGCCGTGGGCGCCTGGAAAGGCGTTTGGCCTGTTACCAGATGATAGAACGTCGCGCCCAGCGAGTAGATGTCCGTGTGCCCGTCAATGTTTTTGTCACCGTTAGCCTGTTCGGGGGAAATGTAATGCGGCGTGCCCAGCGCCGCGCCAGATGCCGTCTGAAACGACTGCTCGCTTTCGCCAAGTTGTTTGGAAAGACCCATGTCCAGAATCTTCGCCACGCGCGGGCCATCGCCTTGGGCTTGGCAGAGCATGATGTTCGCCGGTTTGATGTCGCGGTGGATAATACCTTGCTCGTGCGCATGTTTCAGCCCGCGAGCGACCTGCATGACGACTTCAACAGCCTTGTCCCACGGCAAACGCTGCTCGCGCTTGAGCAGTTTGTCCAGCGCTTCGCCCTCGCAATACTCCATGACGATGAAATGGTGCCCCATTTCCTCGCCGGTGCTGTACGCGCAAACAATGTTGACGTGATTAAGTTGCCCGCTGGCGCGCGCTTCGCGCCGGAAACGACTGAGGAACTCCGAATCGCCCGCGTGCTTCTTGGGCAGGATTTTCAGCGCGACCTTCCGGCCCATCGCCGTATCGTCGGCCAGATAGACCGCCCCCATGCCGCCCTCGCCCAGCTTCTTCAGCAGTTTGTAAGGCCCCAACCGCGCCAAACCGCCTTGCTGCTGAGCCTGCGCCTTTTCCTCGATATTCTCGCGCAGCCCAACAGTCAGAAGGCCCTGCTCGATCAGCACGTCGGCCAGCGAGACCTTGGCGCCCTGCCGGGCCTTTTCGGCCTGCACGGCTTTAGCCGCCTCAATCTGTACGAGTTTCACCGCGCCCATCTGGTTGGCGGCGCGGGCGAAGGCTTCGTCAGGAACTTTGTCGGCCATAGTTTCCCCGCTCAACAGGTGTAACAGCCGCCGTTATAACGCCCCAGGCAGGAAAAGGCAATGGCAGGGTCAGCCTTGTTCTTCTGCTTGACCTGGATGGCCCCGCTGGGTCCGGTCGCCCCGGCGCCCGCACAAAACAAACGTTTTGTAAGGCGCCCGAGTCGGGCAAACGTGTCGTTGCAGGTCAACGACTTATGGGAGCGGCGCGGAAGACGTTTTGTAAGGGGCCAGCTTGCGGCTCACATACGCGGTCGAGACCCCAAGCCTCCTGGCGAGCTGTTCCTGGGCGACGCGCTCTGAGACCGTGAAATCCTTGCGGATCTCGTTTTTGGCATGTTCGCCGTCAACAATGCGGTCAATCCTGATGATCCGCGCCGGGATGTCTTTCCAGTTCAGAATGTCGCGGCAGGCTTTGAGCCTTCTTTCGCCGAAAACAAGCTGGTTCTCTTCGGTAACGCCAATGGGCTGAAGCAGACCCAGTTCGCGGATGCTGGCGGCGAGAGCGGCCAGATCGCCCATGTCCTGGCGATGGCGCTCGCCCATGATGATTTCGTTGATGGGAATTTGAAGTTTATTGCTCATGGCTGGCCTTCCCGCGTCAATTCATGGCCCTAAATTCGTAAGCAATTTGCTTGAATCTGGCCACTGGGAAATATAATGATGCGGGTGAACGGTTAGGGGTAAATGAATCACTTAACACAGTTCCTTGCCCTCGGCTCCTGCCTGCTGACGCTCATTTTCTCGAACGGAGTCCTGGCGGAGGACAGCTACCAGTATTACATGGGCCAATGCGCCCTGGCCAAATCTGCTGGGGACATGGCTGGTGTCGAGAACGCCGTTCTCAAGGCGCTGCAATACGGTTCTGGGGACGAATATGCCTGGCGCACACTGGCCTGGGCGCAGGGCAGACAGGGGAAATGGCCGGAGTCCTTGACGAATGCTAACGAGAACATCCGCCGTAATGGTGTATCCGGCTGGTCCCTGGCGCAATTGGCCGACTCGGCATTGGGGAGCGGAGATTTTGCACTGGCGCGGAAAACTCTCAAGCAGTCTGACGTGCTCCCGCGAGATTCGCTCAAGGGCAGCGAGGTTGCGCTTCAGCACGCTTACGACCGGTTGCGGGCTGTGACCGGCGAACGGACTTACGACCTGCGATTCCGGATAGACCTGAAACAGGGAGGGCCACAAAAGAAGCCTGTATGGCTGCTGATGCCCCAGATGAACACGGATCAGCAGACCTTCGCCTTTCAAGTAACAAAAGCCATTTCATTCCAGATCAGGCACGTGGGAATCCACGACTACATCGAGGTCGTTCAAAAGCCCGGTGAAGAGTTCTATATTGACGGCAAGCTTACGTTGAAGCCCTTCTGTCTCGGCGCCCGGTTGGACCAGGTCCCGGCCGGCGAGTGCCCTGCAGACCTGAAGCCCTATCTGACAAAATTCCTGAACGCTTCCTGGTGGGATCCGGAACTGCCGGAGGTCCAGGAGATCGCAAAAACTGTCAAAGGTCCGACCGACGCCCAGACCGTCCAGAACATCCTTAATTGGTTCCGGAAGAACATCCACTATGATGCAAGCATTAAAGACGATCCCGCTCTCGGACAATTGGGGACAATCCTGAATGGCACATAGTTAAGCTGCCTCCAGGAGTTGTTTCAAGACGGCACGGGGCTTATTGAGCAGATTATACTGCTTGGGGCGGCGTTTGACTGCGCGTGGCTCAACGCGGAAAGGACGGTCCGGATTGACATCGTGTGCCAGGTCGCGGATTAGTCTGTGGTAGAGCCGGGTAAAGCCTGCGTGTGTGCCTGCGTGCGTGGCGGTGGCCAGGAGGCGTTGACGACAGCCCTGAAAACTAATGCGCGCCACTGGTGCGTCCGCCTCCTGCGCGGCGCTGTACATCAAGGTGCGCAACAGA
>JBEKKG010000220.1:0-9485 GCA_050010835.1 Planctomycetota bacterium | reverse complement strand
CCACATCTTCGGGGTGTAGGCGCTCGGCGTCGGGGATGCGTTGCTGCTGATAGACGCCGGCCAGCAGGACACGGTCGGCCAGGCGCAGGCTGGCCACCAGATCGGCTTGGAGCACCTTGCGCCGCAACGTATTCGAGCGTGGCTCCAAGACTGCCCACAGCCGCGATTGCGGGTAAACGGAGCGCAGCGCCCGCAGCGTTTCGCGAATGGCGGTGGGATGGTGGGCGAAGTCGTCGATCACCGTAATGCCGCCGATCTGGGAGACGCGGCAGCGGATAAAATCGATGACTCTCTCCGCGATCAGGGGACGGTACTCGCGCGGGCTGGTAAACAGCTCTCCCATGGCCATGGGAGTGGTAGTGACCTGCTTGATACGGCGGAACCACTCGATCTGTTCGGCGTTGAGGCTGTGGTTGAGGACGATCTCGTCTTGCGAACCGTCCTCATGGTGCGCGATGAGCTTCAGTGGTTTGCCGGGCGCGAATTCCCGGAGGCCGAGAAGGTCAACAAGGTCGGACTCTTTGACCTTTTCATAATCCGCGGGGTTGGCGAAGGTCAGCGGCAGCATGCCCTGCTTCTTCAGGTTCGTCTCGTGAATGCGCGCGAAACTCCTGACCAGGATGGCCACGCCGCCGAGGAAGCGCGGTTCCAGAGCGGCGTGTTCGCGGCTGGAGCCTTCGCCGTAGTTCTGGTCGCCGACGGCGATCCACTTGAGTCCATGGGCGGCGTAGTCGCGCGCGATTTCGGGAAAAGACTTGCCCGCTTCGCCGGTGCGCAGGTTGCGGCCCTTGCCAGTCTCGTCGCTGAAGGCGTTGACCGCGCCGCTGAACAGGTTATTCGAGATCTTGTCCAGGTGGCCGCGGTATCTGAGCCATTTGCCGGCGGGCGAGATATGGTCGGTGGTACACTTGCCCTTGGCTTTCAGCAGCACGCGCGCGCCGAGGATGTCCTGGCCGTCCCAGGGCTGGAAGGGCTGGAGCAGTTGCAGGCGTTCGGAATCGGGGGCCACGCTGACCTCCACCTGCGCGGCCTGCTCAGCCGGCGGCTGGAAGCCGGAGTCGTCGCGCACGAAACCTTGCGCGGGCAAATCGGGCGCCTCGGGCGAGTCGAGCTTGACGGGGCGGCCCTGGGCGTCCGTGAGCGTGTCCGTAAGGGGGTTGAAGGCCAGCGACCCCGAAAGGGCCTTGGCGATCACCATTTCCGGCGAAGCCACAAAGGCCATAGTGCTCTTCAGGCCGTCGTTGCGGCCGCGGTAGTTGCGGTTGAAACTGGTGACGATGACGTTGGGCTTCCCGGAGGCCTCATCTTCCGGCTTCACGTCGTCGCGTTTCCATTGCCCGATGCACGGCCCGCAGGCGTTGGCCAGGATCGTGGCGCCCAGGTCCTGCAAAGTCTGCAAATGGCCGTCGCGGCTGAGCGTTTGGAAAACCTGGCTGGAGCCGGGCGTCACCAGCAGCGGGACCTTGGCCTTCAGGCCCCTGGCCAGGGCCTGCCGGGCCACGTGGGCCGCGCGGCCGATGTCCTCATAGGAACTGTTCGTGCACGAGCCCACCAGGCAGACCTTGATCTCGTCGGGGTAGCCTTCCTGCAACATGTGCGCTTTCATCTGCGAAACGGGATGCGCGATGTCGGGGCTGTGCGGCCCGGCCAGCATGGGCTCCAGCTTGTCCAGGTCAATCTCGATGACCTGATCGAAGTGCTTCTCCGGGGCCTGATAGGCTTCGGCATCCGCATTGATTTCCGCGGCGTGCTGCTCGGCTGCCGCGGCGATGTCCGCCCTGAAAGTGGCGCGCAAGTAGGCGGCGCTGCGCGCGTCGAAGGGGAAGAGCGAAGTCGTGGCGCCGAGTTCCGCGCCCATGTTGGTGATCGTGCCGCGGCCCGTCAGGCTGATGCTGTCCACACCCGGCCCGAAGTACTCGATGATCTTGTTCGTGCCGCCGGCGCAAGTGAGGATTTCCAGCATCTTCATGATTACTTCTTTGGAGCTGACCCAGCCGCTGAGCCGGCCGGTCAGGTGCACGCCGGTGATCTTGGGATTCAGCAGTTCCCAGGGCAGGCCGGACATGACGTCCACGGCATCCGCGCCGCCCACGCCGATGGCCACCATCCCCAGGCCGCCCGCGTTGGGCGTATGGCTGTCCGTGCCGATCAACAGGCCGCCGGGGAAGGCGTAGTTCTCCAGCACCACCTGGTGGATGATGCCGGCGCCGGGTTTCCAGAAGCCCATGCCGTACTTCCGGGCCGCCGTGGCGAGGAAATCGAAGACCTCCTTGTTCTCGTCCAGGGAAGCCGGCAAATCCTGCGCGGCGCCCACGCGGGCCAGGATCAGGTGGTCGCAGTGCACCGTGGTCGGCACCGCCACCCGCTGCTTGCCGCTGGACATGAACTGGAGAATGGCCATTTGCGCGGTCGCGTCCTGCAGCGCGACGCGGTCGGGGCGCAACATGAGGAAGCTCTCCCCGCGCTTGAGTTCCTGGTCCGACGTGTCCAGGTGCGCGAAGAGGATTTTCTCGGCCATCGTCAGGCCGCGGCCAAGCCGCTGGCGCAGCGCCGCGTGGCTCTTGGACAGCTTGCGGTAAAGCTTGCGAATTGCCGGCAGTTGTTCGGACATCTCACACCTCCAGCCTCCTTAATACCCCGAAAAGGCCGTGCGCGCAACAGGCGTGGGCAGCTCACGGCAGCACGTGCGCAAAGAGCAGCATGACCGGCTCTTGAAAGCGGCCGACAATATGGCCGCCGAGCAGCAACACTATGATGAGGCTGATGGAGCTGCGGCACAGAGCGTCGCCCTGCCGGCGCAGTTGCAGCGGCAACAGTCCGCGTATCACCGTGTAGCCGTCGAGCGGCGGGATAGGCAAGAGGTTGAAGATGCCAAGGAGGACATTCCAGTATGCCGCCCAGGGCAGAACCAGCATCAGGTAGTTGGGGCGCTCGCCCGGCGGTGTCGTGAAGCCGGGGATCCAGAGGATGCCCACCAACACGCCCGCGAAGAGGAAATCCATCATGGGGCCGGCGAGGGCCACCAGAGCGTAATCGAGCAGGGGCCGGCGCAGGCGCGAGGGGTCTACAGGCGTGGTGGCTAAACAGAACAGGCCTTTGCCAGTGAGAAACAGGTAGGTGGGGATAACCACGGCGGTCAGCACCGGGCTGAGGTGCGGCAAGGGGTTCCAGGTCAGCCGGCCATGCCGCCCTGGCGTCGGGTCGCCAAAGTAGTTGGCGCTGAAGGCGTGGCCCAACTCGTGCAGGCTCGTCGAGTAGATCACCAGGGCAAGGATGCTGATTTTTACAGCCAGTTCAGGGTCCATTTGTGTTGTTCAATCCAAAATCGTTCACCCTCTCCCCTGTGGGGAGAGGGTGGCGCTTTAGCGCCGGGTGAGGGGGCCACGCCACGCTCGTCCTGGCCCCCTCACCCCGCGTTCGCTTCGCTCACGTCGGCCCTCTCCCCACGGGGGAGAGGGTCCCGTTCACTTCGCCTGCCCGCCCGCGGGCGCGGACGCCGCTGGCTCCTTCTGGACGACCAAGCCGGCGAAGCGAACAGGTTCTCCGGAATAAGCGGTGCCCCAGGCGCCGGCACGGCCGGCAGGCGGCTTCTCGGTGTCTTCGCACGCGACCAGCCACTCCTTGGGTTCCTCTTTGCCGTATTCCCACGCTTTGCCCCGAATGCTCCAGGCGCCGTCTTTCAACTTGCGGACCGAAAGCGCCAGCATGGTCCAGGCGCCGCTGGTCCAGGTGTAAGTGGCGGACTCTTTTACCTCGTCGCTCTTGAGCAATTCCAGCGCCTTGCGAATGGGCGTCAAGCGCAGCATGTAGCCGCCGACGCCGCCCAGTCCCACGGCGAAGACGGGGAAGCGCCTGCCTGCGGAGGCGGCGGATATGCGAATCCGCACGCACATGTCCTCTGTCCCGGCCGGCCCGAAGAGAAAGCCGCACGTATCCAGCGGGTAGGGAGCGAGTTCCAGCACTTTGTTCTGGCCGTCCAGCTTGACGCGCAGGTCCCCCTCGCCGACCATGACCATGCCGATATCCGCGGCCTCCTTGCCCACTTCCTCTTTCTCAAGGTCATTCTTGTAGACGATCTCGGCGCCTTCTTCAGCCGCAGCGCAGACGGCGAGAAGCACAATCGCGGCCAGCGGTTTAAGATTGAAAATTGAAAATTGAATCCCGACAGGTCGGGAGAAAATTGAAAATTGAAAGAACATCACTCATTCCTCAGTGCCGGCAGCAGCGGCGCCCGCAACATGCCCCACGTGGCCAGCAGCGCCGAACCCAGCCCGCACACAGCCAGTGCCGCCAGCGCCGCGGCAACGGACAGCCACGGGAAGGGCGTGCCGGCAGCAGCCAGCACCGGCGCCACGGCGGCCAGAGCGGCGACGGCTCCCGCGCTCAAGCCCAAGACCAGCAGCCAGGCATGCTCGCCCAAGACGAGCCAGCCGATAGCCAGGCGCGAGAAGCCCAGCGCCCGCAGCAGCGCCAACTCGGCCCTCCGTTCCAGCATATTGCGCAACACCACAATGCCAAGCCCCAGACTGCCGAGCAGCAGGCCTAGCGCACCCAGGGCCTGGAAGGTCGCCAGATACGTGTTCTCCACCGCGTTGAACTCGGCCAGCCGCTGCACCGCCGGCGTGGCCTCAAAGCCCTCGTCCTGCAGGACCGCGCTCAACCTCTTAGCTACTTCGGCGGCGCGGCCAGGCGGGGCATCAACCAGGAACTCGCGGTAGCCGCTTTCGGAAGGATACAGCTTCAGGAACGCTGATTCGCTGATCAGGATGCTGCCTTGCAGGATGCTGTTGGCCACGGCGCCGGCGATCTGCACTTCACCCCCGGGGATGCGCTCTATGGTCTCGCCGCTGCCCTCGCCGGTCAGGGGGAAGGTATCCCCCACCTTCTTGCCCAGCGCCCAAGTCAGGGACTGGAAATCGCAGACTGCCCGCAACTCAGCGCTATACTGTTCCCTGCTTTTCAGGATTAACCACGGCTGTTCGTTGGCCACGGCAACGCCCGGAGCAAAAGCGCAAAACGTGAATCCGCCGCGTTGGATGAACGAATCGGGCACGCCCAGGATGCGCGGCTGTTGGGCGCGGTTCAAGTTCAAGCAACTGGCTTCATCCCCGTCTTTCACACGGAATGGATAAATCGTGACACCGGCGAAGTCCTCGTCAGGCACGCCTGCCTTGGCGCGTCCGGCAGGAGTGTTGAGGTCTTCGTAAACAGGCAACGTGCTGCGCGCCCAAAGCGCGAAGCCGCCTGTCCCGGAGTCCCTGCGATCCGCCCCGCGCGTAGCATCCTGCTGGTTGGCGCCCACAGCCACGACCAGGAACGTGCCGCAGGCCAGCAGCGCGGCTGTGGCCAGGCTCCTGCCGCTGTGCCGCGATGCCGCGCGGATGGCCAGGGCGGTAAGAGTAGGCAGCCGTTCGGCTGGGAGCGCCGGCGTCCCGCCGGCCCCTGCCCGCAAGGGCAGGACGCTCCTATCCGCGAGCAGCCAACGCAGTGCTGACAACCCTGAGAGGAGCAGCAGCGCTCCCACGCCGAAGAAAGCCGGCGCGGACAACTCGCCCTTGGCCAGGACCACGGCGGCGAGCACGAGCGCCGCCGCCAAGCTGAGCGCTCCGGCGAATGCCCAGCCGCGAGCGGGGCCTTTGCGTGGCGGCAACTCCGCGCCCGCCGCCAGCAACTCGCGCGCAGGCAGCGCGGCTTGCCGCCGCACGGCGAAGTAAATGGCCAGCATGGCCGCGGCCACCCCTGCCAGGTAGCCCACGATTAGCGACGCGGGTTCAGCATGATACTCCAGAGTTGTTGTGCCGACGGCGCCGCGCCAACTTGTGGTCAGGGCGTGCAACAGGAACCTGGCAAACAACGTGCCGCCGCCGGCGCCGGCGACGGAACCGAGCGCCGCCAGGGCCGCGCCTTCGCCCCACAACAGCCCGCGCACGCTCCGCGGCGTGAAACCCAGGGCCAGCAGCAGGCCGGTCTCGCCGGCGCGCGCCTCGGCGTTGAAGCGGAAGATCAGCGTCATCAGCAGCAGCGCCGCGGCAATGAGAAAGAAGCTGAGTCCCAGGAACAGTCCGCCAAAGTCCGTGGCTTGCGCGACGGCTTGCAGGGCCATTGCACGCACGGGCGTGAACTTCAGGCCGACGGCCGCGGGGCTGACAACTTCGCGGATGTGTTTTTCGACAGCGGCCTGCGCGGCCTCGGGGTTGCCTCGCAGCGGAAAACGCAGCGCCGTGTACGTGCCGAAGCGATTCTCCCACAGGCCCTTCCCGGCGCTCAGCGCGATGAACGCCTTGGGTGTGCCGCGGTGCTCCTTCCAGTATTGCTCGTCCTTCGGGCGGATTTTGTGCATGTCAATCGGGATGCTGGAATCCCAGTCGTGAGTCGAGTCCACGTCCGCGATGCCGGGGAAATCAGGCATCAGGTGGCGGTCGGCGTACAAGCCTTCGAGCGGCACGACAGCTTTGACCGTGAATTCAGCCTTGCGCGTTTCCAGTTTGCGCAGCAGGCCGAGAGTAAAATATTCGAGCTCAACCTTGTCTCCAGGCTTGGCTTGCAGGTCCTCGGCAGTCCAGTCATTGAGGATGATTTCGTCGTCTTTCAAGTCGCCGGGCACGAGAGGCGTCGCGCCGGCTGTAACCATGGAATATGGCGTCTCCTTGCCGTTGGCACGGAGCGCGTTGACGAAGTAGGTCAGGACGGGGGTATTCGCCGAGTTTGTTTCGTCTGCTTTCGGGTTCAGCAAGGCCGCGCACACGGTATCGTCGAGAAATACGCGGGGAGTGGAGAGTTCCACGAATCCGAGCTTCGCATCGGCGCGCAGGTGAAGTTGGGCGTCGTCGAGAGACCACGCCTGACGGAGCAGGCCGTCGCCGACAGGGTTGGCCAAGCCGGCACGCCCCCATGTACCGAGCAAAACATTGGCACGCCCCGGTTGACCGATGGCTTCGCCCAGGACCTTGAACGGGAGGAACAGGTTGAGCGGCGCCGTCTGGCTGGCCTCGAAGCCGAAGCGTCCCAGGCCGCGGTCCGGGAGGACTTCCTTGACGACGGCTCGCAGGATCGCAGCGTTCTTTTGCTCCTTCCCCAGCGGGGCATCGTAGGAGAGCAGGCTGGGCCTGGGCAGACGCAAGCGGATGGATGCGCCGGCTTGCACGCCCAGCGCATCGGCCAACCGCTGGTTCAGTACGGCTTCGCCGCGCGCGGGCGGCGCACTGGGCGCGTGAGTGCCCAGTGCCCAGAATTCGTTGTTAACGCCGCAGACGTGTACTTGAGCAGCGCGCGCGCCGGTTTGTTCATTGATGCAAATGCCGGTCACCAGGATCATAGACTGGTAGCGCAACCATTGCGCGTGGTCCAGGCGTCGTGCCAAATCGGCGCGGAAGAATTTGTCTCCGCCAAGCACAGCCTCGACGACTTGCCCCAGCCGTTCGACCGCCATTATCTTCAGACTGTAGCGCACGGAGTCGCCGACGATGAGCGCGCCCACGAGCACCGCCGTGCCGACCGCCGCCGCCAGGGCCGCGGCAAGCTGCACGCGCCAATGGTAGGCCAGACCGCGGAGGATGAGGGTAAAGCGGCTCACAGCCCCAGGTCCCGCTTGACCTGTTCCAAGGGAATGCTTTTTCCTGGTTCGGCCTTAACCTTCTCCCAGGGAATATCCTCTCCCGGTTCCGCCAGCGCCTTTTTGGCGTCCTCAACGTCCTCGCGATCCTCCATTTCCTCGAACCACTCGAAGTCTTCTACGGTAATCAGTGCAGCGACCTTCTTCCCCTTTCTAGTGATGATGATGCGTTCCCTGTCGTGCTCCACCCGCTTGATCACGTCCGAAAATTGGGCTCGTGCTTTCTCTGCGGAAATGTTGGCCATATCCTTCACCTCCCGATTTCACTTTACCGCCCGGCGCAGCGATACGCAAGGCTCCCAGCCAGCCGCTACGCCTGCGTGAGGCTGCCGTCGTGCAGTTGCATCACCGCGTCCATGCGCCGCGCCAACTCCTGAGTGTGGGTGACCACGATCAGCGCCACGTTTTCCTCACGCTTCAGTTCCACCAGCAGGGCGCCGACGTTCTCGGCTGAGGCGTGGTCGAGGCTGCCGGTGGGTTCGTCCGCCAGGAGCACCCTGGGCGCGTTGACGAGCGCGCGGACCAGCGCGGCGCGCTGGCGTTCGCCGCCGGAAAGCCGCGCCGGACGGTCGTGCAGGCGCGCTTGCAGCCCGACGCGCTCCAGCAAGCGCACGGCGCGCGCGCAGGCTTCGCTGCTCCTGGAAACGATCGCCGGCAAAAGGACGTTTTCCAGAACGCTGCACTGCGGCAGCAGATGATGCGCCTGGAAAACGAAACCGACCGTGCGATTGCGGAACAAAGCCAGCTCGCGCTCCGGCAGCGTGAAGGGATCCTGGCCCAGGATGCTGACTGTGCCGGACGAGGGCGTGTCCAGAGTGCCGAGGATATTCAGGAGCGTGGTCTTGCCGGAGCCGGACGGCCCCATGATGGCCAGGGATTGGCCCGCGGCGAGCGTGAACGAAATGTCCTTGAGGACTTCGCGCGTTTCGGCCTCGGTTTCGTAGCGCTTGCTCAACTTCTGCACGCTGACGACGGGAGGATTCCGGGGACATGACCCGATTTCCGGCTGTTCGGGAATCGGGATCGTGTCCCCGGAATCCGGTTTGCTGTCGCTGGCGTTTGGCATGGCTCGATTATGCCGGCGGGACGCCGGCGCTCCCAGATGCCGGCGGGACGCCGGCGGTACAACTCTGAAACACGTTGACCGTGTCGCGCGCCGCACGCTCGATGCTGAAATCCGCCAGCACTTTCTCGCGGCCGGCGCGGCCCAGGGCACTGCGGCGGTTTTCGTCCAGGAGCAGTTCCTCAAGCTTGGCGGCCAAATCGGCAGGGTCGCCCGGCGCGCAGAGAATGCCGCCGCCCGTGGCCTCAAGTATCTCCGGGAAAGGCCCGTGCCGCGGCTGCACCACCGGCACGCCGCAAGCCAGGGCCTCCAGCACGTAGAGGCCGAACGATTCGCCGTAGACCGCGGGCACGGAGAAGACGCTGAGGCTTTGCAGGAACCCGATCTTCTGCTGCCGATCCAGGTTCGGGACGATGTCAACGTGCTGCGCCAGGCCGTCCTGGGCCAGGCCGGCGCTGAGTTGCTCAACGAAAGGCTTGTCGCCCGGAGTGAGCGAGCCGGCAATGCGCAGGCGCACGCCGGGCACTTTGCCCCGCTCATGCAGGATTTTGAACGCCGCGCTCAGCGTGCTCAAACCTTTCTCGGGCGCGAGGCGCGCGAGATAACCTACTGCCGGAGCAGCGGGCTTTTGCGGGGCCGGTTCGTATCCCGACAGGTCAATGCCGTTATGCACGACCCGCACCTTCTCCGCGGGCAGGCGCAGGCGCGCGCCCATCACACCCGCGTAATAACGGCTGACCGCGATGAAAGCGCTCATGTCGGCGGCGCGCTGAGTGAGGAGTTCCCAGGCCTGCTCGCGCTGCGGGCTGG
>JBEKKG010000219.1:0-9494 GCA_050010835.1 Planctomycetota bacterium | reverse complement strand
ACATTACGAGCACTCATCGCGGTCACGGCCATTGCATCGCAAAGGGCGCCCAAATTAGCCGGATGATGGCTGAAATCTTCGGCAAGAAAACTGGTTACTGCAAGGGAAAAGGCGGTTCGATGCATATCGCCGACTTTAGCATTGGAATGCTAGGCGCCAATGGCGTCGTCGTCGGCGGCTATAACCTGGCCGTTGGAGCGGCCTTGGCAGCCAAGATGCGCAAGACCGGCCAAGTAGCTGTTTGCTTTTTCGGCGATGGAGCTTCCAATCGAGGAACCTTTCACGAGGCTCTCAACATGGCTGCGGTTTGGAAGCTGCCCGCGGTATTTGTCTGCGAGAACAATGAATGGCGCTATGGAGCCCATGATTTCCCCCTAGAATTCGGCGAACTCGCCGGGTTTGAGAATGGTGCACTTCTTGCCTTGCTTCTCGATCTTGTAAGCGAACATCGTCGCGTCCGCCTGGATCAGGTCCCAAGTGTTGTAGTGAATGGGAATGCAGCGCTCCGCATTCAGGAACTCATTGGCGCGCGCGGCATCGTCCACGCCCATGGTGTAGTTGTCGCCGATGGGCAGGCAGGCAATGTTGATGGGCGTCTTGTCACCCAGGAGCCGCATGTCGGAGAAGAGCGCCGTGTCGCCCGCGTGGTAGATGACCTTCTTGCCGAAGTGCAGCAGGAAGCCGACCGGCGTATTGGCCGGCACGGCCGGTCCTTGCCGCTCCGCCGGGCCGCCGCAGCCGTGGAATGCGGGAGTCATCTTGACCCGGCCGAAGGGGAACTGGTAACTGCCGCCCACCGACATGGGATGCACTTTTACGCCTTCCGCCTCCAGCGGTCCGGTCAGTTCGTAAGTGGCCACCACAGTGCTCTTGTGCCGCTTGGCCAGCCCCACGGTATCGCCCAAATGGTCGGCGTGCCCATGCGTGACCAGGATGAAATCGCAGGCCTGGATCTCTCCGGCCTTGATCGGCGCCAGCGGATTGCCGCTCAGGAACGGATCAATCAAGACCGTGTACTTGGAATCGAACAGTTCAATCGCTGAATGCCCGTAGTACGTGAGCCGCAGCATAATCCCACCCCTCCCCCACCCCGACAGCCTCCATGTTACGCGCCTGCGGCGCGGTTTGCAAGCGAGTCGCGCTGGCAGCACGCTGAGGGGAGTGTACCGCGGGCGTCCCGCCCGCCTTCGTCATTGCGCTCTACCAACCTGCCACGGGCGGGCGGGACGCCCGCGGCACAGTACGGTGTTTGCATATTCGCCGCGAGAACGCAAAATGAAGACATGAGAAAGTTGCTTCTCTGCGGCGTGCTGCTCGCCTGCGCTGATCCCATCCTGCTGTATGTGCTGTACCGCTTCTGCGGCCTGCTGACGCTCCTGGCGTTGCTCCTGGTGCCGCCCATTGTTGGGGGCGCGCTCGTATCCGTCGTGGTGTCGCGGCTGAAACAGAAGATTGAAGCGGGAACCGAGGCGGCCGTAGGTTTCGGGGAACTGGTGATGTTGACTGTTGCCAGGCTCCTCTTCTGGTATCCCGGTCCACTGACGACGCTGCTGGGCCTGCTGCTCTTGATCCGGGGCGTGCGCCGCGGCCTGCACTCCTGGTTCTTCATGAAACTGGTGAAAGCGGCCACCGGCGGCGCGGTTTCCGTGGCCGCGAACAATGGCGGCGTAGTGTTCAGGTCCGGACCGGGAGCGGCACAGGACGCCGGGAGCACTGGACCTATCGGCCCGCTCAAGCGCGCCGAAGGCAGAGTGCTTGAGACAACAGACGAGTGACAGGTCTGCTCACACGCTTCATCTTCTTCGTGACCCTCTGGTGGAACGTGCTGCTCTGCCGCCTGTGCCCGCGGCGCCGCTGGTGGGACTGGATAGATGACGCGGTGCTGCTGGGCGCGCTCCCTTTGTGCCGGTATGTGCCCGAGTTGCAGCGGCTGGGCATTGGCGCGGTGCTCAATACCTGCCGCGAATGGCGTGGACCCGTGGATGCGTACCGTGCCGCGGGCATCGAGGAACTCTATCTGCCCATCACGGACTTCACTCCGCCGTCTCTCGAACAGGTGCGCGCGGGCGTGGCCTTCATCCAGCGCCATGCGGCCGCAGGCAGAAAAGTTTACGTGCACTGCAAGGCTGGCCGAGGACGCAGCGCGACGATCGTGCTCTGCTACCTGATAGCCAAGGGACTCACGCCCGAGCAAGCCCAGGCGCTGGTCCTCGAGAAGCGGCCCCACGCCAACCGCAGGCTGGCGCAACGCGCGGTGGTCAGGCAGTTTGCGGCGGAGCTCCATTGAGCCACAGATGAACACAGATGAATACAGGTGAAAGTCCATATCGTCCATGCCGTCCATATCGTCCACGTCCGTCAAGGAATCTTCCTGGCACACAAAGAAGAGGACGGTTAGAAGTTTAGATGAAACCATGAGGCAGAAAGGAGCCGGAAAATGGACCAGCGGAAGACAAGGGCGGCGGGGTGTGCGTTGAGCGTGGTTGCGGCCGTGGCCCTGGCCGCGGCGTTGCAAGCGGGCGAGCACGAACCGATCAAGCATCGCTTTCTCCTGTACAGCGAAGGGCGGGGCATGCTGTATTATGTGAATGAGCGCGACCCCGCCAAGGACTGGGACCTCAACCTGGGACACACCTTGCGCGACTTCCAGCTCATCGGCAACCACCAGTTCATCATCGCGCAAGGCTTCGGGTACTCGGTCTGGGACCTGGAGTCGCGCAAACTGGTGCAGGACGTCCATGTTCCGGACTTCGGCGGCGGACTCACGGCCCGGCGGCGCGCGGACGGCGCCACGGTGCTGGGCGCCAATGTCAAGGACGGCGTAATGATCGTGGAACTGGACAAGCAGAACGCGGTGACGCGGAAGGCGACTTTCCCCGGAATCAAGACCTTGCGCATGATCCGCCTGGCGTCCGACGGCAACGTGCTGCTGTCCGAGGAGAAGGGCCTGACGGAAGTGGCTTTCGATGCGCAGGCCCCCAACGGCGGGAAAGTCGTGCGCAGCATCCCGCTGCCGCATGACCGCAATGCTTTTATGGCGCTGAAGACGGAGGATGGGAGTTGCTTCGTCTCCGGCGGCTTTGCGAAAGCGCTCTTCGAATTCGCGCCGGACGGCAAGCTGCGCCGCGAGCTCGCGCTGAAGGATGTGCCGGCGGCAGCGGGTCCGACTTTCTTCGCCGGGTTCCAGGTGCTGAAGAACGGCCACGTCGTGGTCTGCAACTGGACCGGCCACGCCCCGCCGGACAGCGCCAAAGGCTGGCAGTTGGTTGAGTTCGCCGCGGACGGCGCGCTGGTCTGGCATTGGCATAATGCCGAGCGTGCCGGCACGGCCCTCAACATCGCAGTCCTCGACGACCTGGATGAGAACATGTTCCTCGATGACAGCTCCGGGACGATGAAGTGAGGGGCGGCGAGCGGGGAGCGGGGTTCGGGAAGCGGGGTTCGGGCCACGCTTCACGCACCACGATCCCCGCGCCCCGCACCCCGAACCCCGCGCCCCGCACCCCGCCTCACGGTTCGGGCCGTCCGCCCACGAAGCCCGGCATGTCGGCTTCCGGGGTCTCCAGCATCAGCTTCTTGCCGGCAGCTATGGCCTCCAGCATCCTCCGGTAGTCGGGATCGTCTTTCCCGGCGAACATGGGAATCGGCTTGCCCTCTTTGGTCTTTTCAATGCCGCGGCCACCGCTCTGTTTGCTCAGATGCGCGGTCAGCGCTGGGCTGAATTGCGGGTTGGTAAGGTTGATCCAGGCGAAGCGGCCGATCCAATCGGTAGTGTTCTCGTACTTGCCGTGGCAGCTCGCGCAGCGCCGGTTGTAGACTCCCGAGAAATCCTGCGCAAACCAGTCCGACATTTGCCCGGTCTTGACGTCGGTCCAGAGGTCGCGCTGGCCTGGGGACCTGGGCCGGCTGTTGGCATAAGTGCCGTAGTACGGGACGTTGGCATCTACCCAGAGGTAAATCCGCTGGCGGTCTGCCAACTGTAACTTCTGGCCGCCGTGCTCGACATCAATGTAATCAAGCAAGCGGCTGGCATGGCAGCCGGTCCACAGCGGCTGGTTGACGGCAGTGGGCGTTTGCAGCAGCCAGAAGAAATGCACCAGCGGCTTGCCCTTGGCTTGCTCCGCGGCGAGCATCTCGCCGGTGTCCATATTGTGCTGGCGATACGAGCGGCTGCGTCCGAGCAGGTTGTCGTAGGCCATGTTGAAGTAGCGCGTCTTGTCGCCGCTGAGGTCGCAGCCGCCGTCCGGGTTCTCGCCGCTATGGCACTTGACGCAATGCTGGTCGAGCACCGGCTGGACGAGCGTGGGGAAATCCACAATGCCGTCAGTGCCCCAAGCAGGCTTCTGCAATTCCTGCATGGGAGCGCCGGCGTCCCGCCGGCCGCTTGTACCCTCACTGCCCCACGCGGGCTTCTGCAATTCCTGGGGCGGCTGGCATGAGGCCAGCGGGACTGCCGCGGTCGCGCGCGGCGAGGACTGCCGCGGCTCATGGCAGCCGGTGCAACTGATCCGCTCGCCGGGCATGAGCTGCACGGCGGAGGTCATGCGCTGGAGTTCGCGCCCCTCGGCGTCCAGCACCTGAAAGTAAATCTCGCGCAGGGCCGGCGCCAGGAAGTGCGCTGAGCCGTCTGCGGCGACCGGGACGGTGCCCCAGCAACGTTTCGCGTAGTAAGTGCCGTAGCTCATCACCGGCGACTGATCGTAGGCCCGCGCGCGCAAGTCCTCAGTCTTGCGGACCTGCTCCATGACGCGCAGGTATTTGACCTGGCCGCGTTTGATGACGGGCTCCAAGCCGCGGTAGACATCCGCCAGCACGACTGTGCCCGTCTGGCTTCCGGCAGTTGAAGCGGGCGCGGACGGTTGTAGCCGGACGCTCGGCGGGATGGATGGCGGCACGGGCGTGGGCCGCAGCGGCAAGGGAAAGTAGCAGCCCAGCACCGGGTCCTCATACAGCAGGATCTTGTGGTCGGCAGCATCCAACAGGTAGATGCGATAACGCTGCACGCCCCCGCCGCCGTAGGAGCAGAGAAACGTGCGGGCGCTCAGCGAAAACGGATCGCGGTACGACCATTCGTGAGCGGTGTCGCCGATCGAGCCGAATTCGCGCGTGATGTAGACGAACCCTTTGCCCTTGGGCCCTTCCGGCCCGTAGCGCCGGTCAATCAGGCCGATGGCGCCGTGCGGGAAACCGTGGTGCGGCGCGAACGTCGCCACGACCTGGTCGCTGCAGCCGGGCAGCGGCCGGGCCTGCCAGAAGGTGCCCACGTCGCGGATGGTGTTGCCGAAATAGAGCTGGTAGACGGTGCCGTCGGGATACTGCGTCCAGAGGCTCTGGCGGAACGTGAGGTCGCGGTCAATGTACTCCCAGCGCGTGAAGAGCACTCTGCCGTCGGGCAGCATCTGCGGGCTGAGGTCGGACAGCGTGTTCATGCTCACGCAGCTTATGTTGCTGCCGTCGGGCGACATGCGGTGCAGGTTGGAAGTGGGGCCGGGCTGGCAGACCGTGTAGCCGAAGCGGCGCGTGGAGACGAAAACGATGTCGCCGTCCGGCAACAGGCACGGGCTGACGTCATAATAAGGACCGTCAGTCAACTGCTTCAGTCCGCCGCCGTCGCTGCCGATGCGCCAGAGATGCCAGTACTTCTCGTCCTTCCTGCGGTAGGAGAAGAAGAGTGTCGCGGCATCGTAGGAGACGTTCATGTCGTAGATGCAGCCGGCCGGATCGTTGAAGATGCTCTTGGCGGCTTGGCCGGGTTGAGCCGGATCGAAAATGCGGATGCCGCAGCCCGGCGCGCGCGGCTGGGCCGCCCAGAGGTCCTGGCCGACTGCCGGCGGCCTGCTGAGCGGGTGACGCACCACGCACGCAATCGGCGGCAGGCCGGTGTAGCACAAGCTTCCAGCTTGTGAGTTTTTCTCAGCGTCTGTGCTCGCAGCGACAAAGGGAATTTGCTTGGTCTTCCCGTTGAGCTTGATCCAGAAGTTGCGGAAGCCCGCGTCGCGCTGCCACGGGCGGAATCCCACTGCGCCCGAAGCCAGCGGATGATCCTTGTCCTCATAAGCGAGGACGGTTTTATCGTTCACCAGGATTTCGAGGGACTTCTCGGTCATGCGCACCGTGAGCGCGAGCCATTGGTCCACGGGCACGGCGCAGGGCATGTCCTTAATGTGCTCGAAGTTCTGCCGATGCCGCCCCAGGCGCAGGAACTGCCCGGCGGCGTCGAGCGAAACTTCGTAGCCGCTGAACGCATCGCTTCCCTCGCCCGGTTGGCTGACCTTGACGATCAGGCCCGCGTTGCCGCCGCCGGCGCCGGGCAGGAGCAGTTCTACGCCGGCCTCTCCGGTTGCGATGGCCGGTTCTTCGAGCACCAGCTTGGGGCCTGCGCCCGCGGAAGCCCAGAGCACGCCGTCCTTCACCAACCAACTGCCGCCGTAAGCCGCGAACCCAGCGGGGGCTGACACCAATTTCCGGCTGTTTGGAAATTGGCTGTCTGTCCCCGCTGGCTCCCCCGGCTCTTCCGCCCGGGCGGCGAGCACACACAGCGCGGCCAACAAGGCAAACAGGGAGTTGGCTCTCAGCATGGTGCTCTTCTCCGAATTCCGGTGACACCCCACCTAATTGTCCAGCAGCCCAGGAGATAAGTGGGGTGTCCTCAGAATACTACGCCGCTTGCAGCAGGAACTCTACCTTCACGGCGTCGAACGGAAACTCGATGCGCCCATCGGCTGCTCGCGTCAGCATTCCCGCCTGCAAGAGCGCCGTTACATCGCCATGCACGGCCTTCACATCACGCCCGGCCCGGCGCGCAGCTTCACGAATAGACACTGGCCCGGCGCCGCAAAGGACCTTCAAAAGCTGCCAGCGCTTCGCGGTCAGCACTTCCCAGAGCAGCTCGGGGGCTGCAAAACTAATGTGGGCTTCGCGCTCCGCACGCCCCGTCTTCATTGCGCGCGCGGCGTCCGCCAGCGCCTCCCTGAGAGGGCCCACTTCAAGAACGACCGTGTTCATGGTTCCACCTCGCGACATCAGCCTCAAAATCAGCCATCAGTTGGTCAGGCGTAGAGAAGGTGTAAGGTTCGTCCGCTCCTTCGGTGTGCCGGTGATCGCCTTTTCCGCTCTCGTTGTCGTAGCGCAGCACGCAACGCTCTTTGACTACGTACGCGAGGCGGTACTTGAACAGGTGCGTTGAGGACCGAACCTGCTCTGGAACACGCCAGATCATCAGTTCAACGAATGCATCGGCAGCGACGACTACCCGGCGACGAACCAGGGCTACAGCCTTCATGGCGGAGAGAATAACAATTCCCGGCCATGTTGTCAATTCCTCCAACAAATTGCGGCGCCAACGAGCGGCCAAAGGCGCGATCTACGCCTCAAAGCGCGGGCTTGGCACTGCTGTCAGAAAAATCTGGTGCACGTCCCCAATGGCGCTAAGATAAGGAGGGCGAGGACATGGACTTCCCTGGCTGAATGGAGACCGTGAAGAACCACGGCGCCCGTGAAGGGCGCTTCGCCTATGAAAGAGGTATCGGCGCGAAGCCTGATCCGCTTGAGAGAATTGTCAAAATGCCGCGCAGAAATCCTTATCTTAGCGCCATTGGTGCACGTCCCCGTTATTTATGGTGCCAGTGTTGGCTGCTAACCACGGAGAGCAGAAGGACTTAGGCCTTTCAAAAATCCTAAGAATCTCTCTTCCGCGAGCCTACTTGTGGTCGTCAAGCCACTTCCGGGCGGCTGCGCGAATGGACTCAAGCTTATCCTGCTCCTTCTCCGTAGCCCACGCAACAGACTCCCCCTTTGCCTGGCATCTGAGCACGTCGCTGAAGAAGTACCAATCTCTCCGCAACTTCCAGTGGGCGCCAACTAGAGCGTAAAGGCTGCATGCGGCGGCGCAACGGGTAGCTCGGTCAGCCTCATCGAGAGCAGGCAGAAGAGCGTTAACAAGCCGCTTAACCAAGACAGTGTCGCCTGACTCGCAGCCGTGGACGGCATAGGAATGGTACACAAGCCATAGCTGCTGTATCTCTTGGCGTACAGAAGGATCGGGACTTTCAAAGCAGGCGACGAGGACGGCGAGCCGGGCATTCATGTCGCTGATGTAGGGAATGCACTTAATCGCCTGTTGCCTGCGCAGGGGATCGCTGTCTGCCAGAAATTCCGCCCAAACCCCTGGCAGGTCCTTGGGCGGCAGCCTTTCTGCGAGAATCATCAATCCGTGCTCGCGGCTTGTTGAGGTCTTTTTGCAGGAGCTTGTGAGCTCCGGCAGAAAGGCCCGGCGGATGTCCAGGGCATCCAACAGGCCCTTCATGAACGCAGCATCCGGCGGCGACTCTGTTGTGTCTTGATCGAGAAAGTATCGAATCTGCTCCCGTGTCCCGCGCCGCCCTATCATGTTCCCGGCCCTCTGTAGCAGATCCGTCATCCATGCAAAGATACTGCCCTGGCCAATCTGGTCGGCCACAGACAGCGCTGCCTGAGGGTCGGCGAGTTCCAGCCCGGTGAAGGCGCACTCCTGAATTATGTAGTCAGTTGAATTCACTTCCGAAAGCAGCCTTTTCCTTGAGACGCGGCCACTCATGAGCGCGTGATAGTACAAGTCAACCGCTGCCTTATGTGATGACAGCGTCAGCGCCCCTGCGGCCGGTTCGGCGACGAAAATAGGCGTATTCTCCATCACCCATGTTTTCCAATTGTGGACCCTCCAGTGCATGCTACTCCACGAAACGCAGTACAAGAAGAGCGGGAAGGGCAGAAGCAGCGCGGTGAGTAGCCCCGCGACGGCGCAGAACCAGATTAAGCCGCGCTTCCAATGGCTGCGCGTGGTAGCGCCGGCGTCCCCGCCGGCACGGAGGCCGGCGCTACTTTCGGCGTCCCGCCTGGCCGCGCCGCGCAAACGCCACCAGGTCATGGGCACCGCGACGAGGTACGCTATGGCGCCCACGGGCAGGAACACAATCAGGCCTGTCTCATAAGCCCAGTCGCCCAGGCTGGAGAACGGCAGCACAAACCGGATCAGGTACGCAACAACGCCGAGGAGAACTGCCTCCGGGCCGCCCAGGGCCATAACGGCCCAGCACCAACCGCTGTGCTCCCCGCGCCGCCACGCTCGCACAGCCAGTGTGAGCGACCAGACCAGAAGAACACCAGTGGCGGAGAGCGCCACGCCCAACCCCGGGCCGAAGGCTTGGTCCTCCGGGCGCAGGATAATGGCCAGCACGATGCTGATGCAACCTGCCAGCGTCGCCAGGCCGTTCACCAACACGGCGTCGCGCGTGCCGCTTAAGTCGCGGCTCGACCAGATCGAGGCCATGGGTGGATTGTACCACATTTCTTTGGAGTGCGGCGGCTTGCCGCCGCTTTGGAGTGGGGTGACTTGTCACCGCTTTGAAAGCGGCGGCAAGCCGCCGCACTCCAAAGCGCCCGCAATTTTGGCGAAATGCTGGACCTCGCCCCTCGCCCCTAACCCCTCGCCCCTCTTCCCTTGCCCCTCGCCCCTC
>JBEKKG010000218.1:0-9531 GCA_050010835.1 Planctomycetota bacterium | reverse complement strand
GAGATTGTCCATACGGCCAGCGCCGATGAATCAGCCAGGGGATCGTCGGCGTGCTCGACGAGAAGGCTGAAATCCTCCAGCGCCTTCGGGGTGAGCCTAATCCGTTCGAGGCTCAGCCCCAGTCGCGCTGCCACCTGCTTGGCTCCCTCGTATTCGCTGTAGCTCTCTTCCTCAAAGTCTATGCAGTACGCCCGGTTGAGCCTGCCTTGCCGCATCGCGGACTCGGCGACCAGCGATGAGTCAACACCGCCCGAGAGGAAGATGCCGACAGGGACGTCGCTGCGCAGCGTGAACCGCACGGCGCGGTCGAAACGCTCCCGCCACTCCTCCAGGCAGGCAGCCGGCGAGCGGCCGTCCTCGGGCGCGCCCGCTTCGGGCGGCGACCAATATGCTCCTCCGCGTTCACCGGACAGCGAGAATAGCTTCCAGTGCCCAGGCAACAGCCGCTTGACCCCGGCCATAAGGCAGCCATCGCCGGGCACGTAATTGAGCAGCAGATACTCGCCGAGTGCCTCAACGGCGATGGCGCGTGGAAGATCGGGCAGCCCCGCCAGCGGCCGCAATTCCGAAGCGAAGGCGACGTACTTTCCCGTCCGCGCCAGGAAGAGCGGCTTCTCGCCGATACGGTCGCGAGCCACGAAGAGTTCCCTCCGCTGCCGGTCAGCTATGGCGAAGGCGAACATTCCCGTCAGGCGCTGCGGAAGTTCGACGCCCCACTCGCGGTAGCCGTACAGCAGCACCTCGGTGTCGGAGTCGGTTCGGAACTGGTGCCCCTTCGCCTCCAGCTCGGCCCGCAGCTCGATGTAGTTGTATATCTCCCCGTTGAACACGACGACCATTTGGCCGTCGCTGCTGGCCATAGGCTGCCCGCCGCTGGCAAGGCCGATGATGGAAAGCCGCCTGTGCCCCAGGAAGAACGGCCCGTCGGCCCACCACGCGCCCTCATCCGGTCCGCGATGCCGCAGATGGTTCACCAGTTGGGGCCACAACTCCCGGTGGGGCGGGGGACCCTCAAGCGAGTAGATTCCAACGATGCCGCACATAAGCCGCGCTCAGAGGTTTCCCGCCGTCCATTCGCGGCGCACGTTATAGACGCGGCGATCGCCTTGGGCGTAATGAATGCGGATGAGTATCTCGGCCAGGATCCCGGTGAGCAGGATCTGCACCGAGGCCAATAGAAGCATGATTGACATCAGGAACCAGCCGCTGTGCTCGCGCACGGTCGCCACGTTTGCGACGAAGGCATAGCCGAGCAGCACGGCGAGGATGCCGGCGCCGGCGGCGAAGGACAGCGCACTGAGCGTGCCGAACGCACGCATCGGACGATCCATGTACTTCACGAAAAAGTACAGCAGCAGCAGATCGAGAAACACGCCGAAGGTGCGTTCGATGCCGTAGTTGCTCTTTCCCTTGGGGCGCTCGATGTTCTCGATGGGCAGCTCGGTAATCCTGCCGCCGAGCATCCTGCCAAGCACAGGGATATAACGGTGGAATTCGCCGAACAGCCGCAGCTCGCGCGCCAGTTCCGCCCGGTATGCCCGGTAAGTGGTGCCAAAGTCGTGAATCTCCAGGCCGCAGATGAAACGTATGAGCAGGTTGGCAACGCGCGACGGCCAGCGCCGGATGATCCCCTCCCGCCGCTTATGCCGCCAGCCGCACACTATGTCATAATTCTGGGAAAGCTTCTCGAGGAACTGCGGAATCTCCTCGGGAAAATGCTGCAGGTCCGAATCCATCGTGATGAAGATCTCGCCGCGCGCAGTGTCCAGCCCGGCCTGCAGCGCGGGTGTCTGGCCATAATTGCGGCGCAGCTCCAGCACCCGCAGGCGCGGCTCCTCCTTGGCCAGCTTCTTGCACACCTCCAGGGACCGGTCGCGGCTGCCATCGTCCACCAGGATGATCTCAAACGCGTACTTATCGTCGAGAGGCTTGATCGCGCTTGCGATGCGCTTCACAAACTCCCCAACCACCGACTCCTCGTTGTAAACGGGAGCTATGATGCTGACGAGAGGCTTGGCCGTCATGCGCCCTCCTTGAAAGCCCGGAAAATGCTCGCCCATGCCATACCGCGGATAAACGGAGTGTGTTCCAACAGCCAGTCTATTCCGAGCAGTGCCTTTGCTAAGTTGAATGAGCGACTGTGAGCCAGCCAGGGAAGCAGGTCGGTATTGCCAAGCAATGGGTAGGCCACAAAGCCGAATTGCCGGTAGCGATCCAGTCTCAGGTCTGCTTGGGCCATTGCAGCAGCCAGTTCGGACTTTGTGAATCCATCCTCTTCGAGATCCTTACCGATCATGGACGACCGGTGGTATTGCCAGTGCCGGATGGCACGGGTAATGAAATGGTCATTCGCCGGCTCGGAGCCAACGAGGACGCCCGATGGCTTGAGCACTCGCTGGACTTCCGTCAATATCTGCCCCAGGATTGGCTTGGCGTGGTGGAACCCTCCCTGGACCACGACCGCATTCACGCTCGAATCCGCGAGTGGAATGCGGGCGGCATTCCCGCAGACAACTGTCACCCGCTTTTCACCGGCTTGTCGCAAGTCCCCTGCTGCCACCTGCACCATCTGAACGTCCAGATCCATCGCAAGCGCGGCCGTGAACCGCCCCGGCAAGCGCCGACATACTTCTCCCTCGCCGCACATCAACTCCAACATGGTTCCGCCAGAGTCGCCAGGGATTTCAGCCACGAGTCTCGCCACCCAGCGATCGTAGTACATCGCGTTCAACGGCGATTCGCGGCGCGCCCGGTGGTAACTCGCCAGCGCCTCTTTTTCCTTCTCGCAGTGCGCCATGCAGGAACGCCATTCGTCGTCGGCGAGAAACACGTCTACAGCCGCACGCTTAGGGAAGGCCGCCGAACAACGCGTGCAATCTAGCCCGCCGTCCGGTATTCGCCGCAGCGTGCCGCGGCACACCGGGCAAACTGTCTCCAAGGCGGCAAGTGGTGCGCTTGGCTGCCGTGGGGGCAATTGATCGTCTGTTGGCGCGTGTGGCGTGGTATTGTCCCCTGGCAGTTACAGACATGCACCCAGCAGACTCTGCGGTGCCGAAAACGGCTTGCAATTGCGTGCCCGCAGGCTAGAAACCTCACTTCGTCGGCGGCACAAGGAACAGTGTCTGCAGTTCCGACTTACGCCTTTGAGACCCAACACATGCTTGCTTATACGTCGGGAGGGTGATTGTTCAAATGAATTGCGCCGAAATAACCGAGGGAGCGGAAACTGTCTGGAAGTGCATCTTCGGGCGTCTCTGGCGGTGGTTCTGCGATGTGACGGGTGCGAACAAGGAATGGTTGTTCGTGCGTCTGCCACTGGTTGTCGGCTCTGTCTGCATGCTGACCGTCTTCTACTGGGTGCTGCCCCGTGAGCAGCCCGTTCCCGCTTCCTCCACGTACACTGCACTCGTGGGTGCCGTCAGAGGGTCCAACGCCGGGCACTTCTACCAGTTCTCTCCTGGTGTCTCCGTAAACCGGTGGTTCCCCAGTATGGACACCGGCTTGTTCTACCTCGCGAGCAACTGGATTCTTCTGGACAGGCTTGTGCGCGGACCGGGCGCGCATGTCTACAGCTACCGCCTTGCTTTCCATATCATGTGGGCCATATTAGCCGTGGCATTGCTGGCAGTCTCTCTGCCCGGTATTCCGCTGCGGTTCTTTGTCGGAGCACTTATCCTGTTTCACCTGGGGATGATCTTCGATATCTTCGGATGGCGCTATCATCCTTACTGGGCCCCGCCTCTTGCGATCATCGTCGTCGCGGTTTTCCTCTGCTCCGTTCAGCAACGGGCGCACAATACGCGCCTTTGCGAACACGCAGCCGTCGCTGTCGTTCTGGGCGCGCTCAGTGGGTTGCTTGGCCTTCTGCGGCGGGATGCCGGGCTGATTGCCTTTACGGCAGTGAGCGTTTACTCGGGGTTCCTCGTCCTGCATTGGCTGGTTGCACGGCTTCACCTTCCTTCACGACCCGAATTCACAGCGATCCGGCGCAGGTGGCCTGTCCTGGCACATTGCGCCTTCTTCCTGGCAGCCTTTTACATCCCCCAGCTCATCGTTCATGCGCACCTCCGGGTGCATCAATGGACAAGTTCTGTGCAGCACTTTGACGATTCGCGGCCGCCGGCAGCCCACGGTATGTGGCATCCCCTGTACGTCGGACTTGGGCTGGCTCCCAGTGATTTCGGGATCGAGTATAAGGATGAGGTTGCGTTTGCTCAAGCCGGCGAGATTGACCCCGGCGCAACGTACGACACAGCCCTGTACGAACCGGTGATCCGGAGGTTGTTCTTCTCGGCGATAGCCGAAAAGCCGGCCATCCTCTACCAGAGCCTCTACAAGAAATGGACCATGTTGGTGGATTTGTTCGGCGCATGGTTGTGGCTGGCGTTTCTCGCCGCCTTGATCGTCTCATTCAGGTTCTCCACGACCGAGAGCGGGCAGTATCTGCCCATTGTCCTGCTGTCGTGCGTGCTGCCGGCAGCGGCTGTGCCACTCCTGGTCTACCCGGACACACAATACGCCCGCGGGTTGAAATTGTGCCTGTACGCGGGGATTGTCCTCACTGCGCTCGCAGTGCCGCCCGCGACCGAGAAAACGGAGGCCGGCAACTTAGCGGCGTGCGAGTCGTTTAGAAGAGCTCTGTGTGTGGTCGCAGTCATGCTGGCTTTGCTGCCCATGGGCCTCTGCTGGTTGCAGGCCAACGCGAACGCCGCGGAGGCGCGCTACTGCGAGCAGTTGAACGCGGCGGATACGGCCGGCTTGCTTCGGATATGGGCCGATAACCCCCGGAGATTCGCAGTCCACTTCAACCAGTTACCTGCCGCGCGCAGACAGCAACTCGTCGAGGCCTTCGCGGGCCTCCTGAGTACAGTGTCAGGCGGCGGGACCTTGCAGGCGCAGGCCTCGAAAGAAGCAACGCCTTTCAGCATCCGGAACGTGACCTTCGTTGCAAACCGGCTCTTCGTCTTTGGGAAGATCGAGCGCGCCGTGGAGGCGCCAGGGCCCGTGGCAGTTTACTTCTTCCCGCGGGAGGGTGAGACAAGCGTTCTGCCACCGGACAGACGAAAAGACGGGTTTGCCGTGTCTAGGGCAAGCTTTCCAGCGCAGCCAACTGGCGAATACGCGCTGCTCTGGACGTACCTTCCATTGGAATGCCAACCGGAGTGGGGCCGGGTGTTAATGGACATGAACGTGCCTGGAAATGTGATCAAGCTTGCAGACGTTTTCGATTGCAAACACCTGACCCGCGCGTGGCTCGCTGGGAAGGCAGATAGCATGCAGCAGGCCGGCCAATAGGCTGGTACCAGGATCATCAGCCCTTTGGCTTGGTGCCGATGACGGCCCAACTATAACCATGCCTGTGGTGCAACCGCACGTCCTCGAAACCAGCGCTGGTGAGCAGGTTGCCAGCCTCTTCTCGCGTGTAATACTTGGCGTAGGCGGGGTTGAGCTGATCGTAGATGGTCAGCCGCCGCTTCGCTCCGTCCAGGCGAGCCACGACCTCGCGCATGTACCCACGAAGAGGGAGCGGGAGAAACCGGCAGAGCTGCACATAGGCCACAAGTGCACAATCAAAGGCCCACACCAAGGGGACCAGCAACCCGTGCGGGAGGCGCGTGGTCAACGCTCGCAGAGGTTTGGCCACCGCCAGATAGCATCGGTTTCCCTCTGCGCCGTAAATCCAGATCGCCATTCGCCCCCCTGGCTTCAACGCACGGAACGCCGCTGCAACCGTGGGGACTGGCTCGGGAATGTGGTGCAGGACTCCCACCGATATAACGTAATCCAGGGCTCCGCTCGGCGGGATCTGGTCGCCTGCCACGTTGAGATAGCTTATCCGGTCCGCGTACTCCCGCGTATTCTCTCTCAACACCTCGATTGCCCGTGAGGGTTCTATGGCGAGGACGCGGCTGACGCCCGCGCCGATCAGCATTCGAACGGTTCTCCCCGCTCCGCTGCCAATGTCCGCGACGCGTGCGCCTTTCAGTTCCTCAGGCCTGAGCAGGGGATGAAACATGTCCGCGAACATCTCCTTAGAGCCATAGTAGCCCTCATTGTCCGAATATGCCGCCCACTGCTGGCTGAAATCCTCAATCGTCTGCTTTTGTACCCTGTCGCCTGTTTTCATCGGCCTGGTCCACCTGCCACGGACAGTCCAGAACTGCCTCTTGCCACAATAACGGCCTGCTATGCCACAGGGCGGGCCGCAATGCCCATCACGTCCCCCAGCCGAAGGTAGATGCGCCGCGCGCGGATCAGCCGCGGCATCGCCTGTCCGAGTTGGGCGCACCAGTGCAACAAGCCCGTGGCATGCAATTGGGCGAGTCTGTCGAAAACATACTGGAGCCGGTAGTAATGTCCAAAAGACCGTTGACTGACGACTTGGAACCCGGCGCGGCTCAGTACCATACCGATGTTCCGGCGGTTGAACAAGTGCAGATGTTGTTCTGGGTCCACATAGTGCCATCGGCGCCCCATGAGCTTGGCCAGCACGCTGCCCGCGTCGGGCGTGGACAGGAACAATATGCCATCGCCCTTCAGCACCTGTCGCAGGACCCGCAGCCCCTGCCACGGATCAGGCAGGTGTTCCAGAACGTCCCAGCACGTCACAGTGTCGTACGGCCCACGCAACTCTGAGGGCAGCTCATAGATGGACGCTGTGTGATTGGCGACATGAAAATGCTCCTGGCTCCACCGCACCGCTTGCGGGCTTATGTCAAAGCCCATCGCGTCGAAGTCCGCCTTGGCTGCATACAGGAAATGCCCGAAGTTGGCCCCGGCATCAAGGAGTCTCCCGAGCGGGCGGGCATGCCTCTTAACCCATTCCAGTTTCGCATGGCACGACCACATGTTGCTCTCATCGAGGTAGTAATTCTCGTTGCCGCCGGCAAAGAAAACGTTGCTTTCATCCTCGTAGATCGAGACGCCCGCTGCCGTCAGCTTCACGCCCTCTGGAACAGACAGCAGGCCGCAGGCCGTGCAGCGCAACACGCACCGTTGACCCTTGTGGCACCACTCGCGCAGCGTTGACCCACACAGGCTGCACTTGTCAGGAAGCCGCCCGCTTCCGGTTGATCCGTCAATCATGGCAGGGCCAGTTCTACCTGTGAGAAGGGGCTTCGCAAGTTCGTTCGGCGCGCCACGGTGGCCGAGGGCCTGATGGCGTACTTTTTCTACCACAAGGACCACTGATAAATCCAAGATCTAAAATCCAAAATCCGAAGGGCCGTCAGGCTTTGATAACCTTCCCCGCCCGCAGTTTCTCCGGCGCCCCCGCGCATAAGCTCTTCGACCTGATCCAGGCAAAGAAGAAGGTGGAGGTGCCGCGCACCTACGAAGACTACGCCGTCTCGCCGCTCGCCGAAGTCCAGCAGAAGCTCGCGGCGTACCGCGGCGTCAGCGTTTCGGACAAGATCAACCCATGAGCGGTGCCGTCATGTTCTCCGAAGACGACCTCTTGCCGCTCTCGGCGCTCGCACAAATGCTGTTCTGCGAGCGCCGCGCGGCGCTGATCCACATCGAAAACATCTGGTCCGACAACGTGGCCACACTGGAAGGCTCCCACCTGCACCAGCAGGTGGACCTTCCGGGAGTGGTGTCGCGCGGCGACCTGCGCGGCGTGCCGTTGCGTTCGCTGCGCCTTGGCCTTTCTGGCAAAGCGGACGTCGTGGAGTTTCACCTCCAGGACGGCCCGCCGCTGGGCGCGGGTCCGCCCGCGGGCGGCGCGCTGCGCGACAACCCCGGGCTGCCCGGAAGCGCAGAGGTCGAGAAAGCGGCCGCCCTGCTGGCCGGCAAGCTCGGCGCGCTGGAGTCGGAACCGCCCGTGGATGCGCTCCGCGGCATCGAAGGGGACGCCGCGCGGATTTACTTCTCCGTCTTCGACCATCTGATTGTGGCGCAGAAGGACGAGTTCCGGTTCGTTGAGCGGAGCCGCAGGCCGCCGCTGGACAGTGTGAACGCCTTACTTTCGTTCCTGTACGCCCTCCTGGCCCATGATGGCCGCGCCGCCTGCAAATGCGCGGGACTTGATCCGGTCGTCGGCTTTCTCCATGCGGACAGGCCGGGACGGCCCAGTCTCGCATTGGACCTGATGGAGGAACTCCGTCCCTTCCTCGCCGACCGGCTCGTGCTGGTGCTGATCAACCGGCAGCAAATCCACGGCAAGGGCTTCAGGGGCGCGGAATCGGGCGGCATCCAGATGGACGACGCGACGTGCAAGGAAGTCCTGGTGGCGTACCAGAAGCGCAAGCAGGAGGAACTGGTGCATCCATTTCTTCAAGAAAAATGCCCCGTGGGATTGGTGGCGTATCTGCAAGCTCGGCTGCTGGCGCGGCACCTGCGCGGCGATCAGGATGGCTATCCGCCGTTTATCTGGAAGTGAGCGAAGGAGACAAGGGCCATGATGGTACTGGTGAGCTACGACGTGTCCACGGTGACGAAGAAAGGGAGGGCGCGGCTGCGGCGTGCAGCCAAGACGTGCCTCAACTTCGGCCAGCGCGTACAGAACTCGGTCTTCGAGTGCATCGTGGACCCAGAACAGTGGACACGTTTGCGCCTGCGGCTGCTCGACCTCTACAAGCCGGAGGAGAACTCGCTGCGGTTCTACTTCCTGGGTGCCAACTGGAAAGACCGTGTGGAACACCACGGCATCAAGGCCCCTGTGGATTTGGAGGGGCCGTTGATTGTCTGAATGGCCGACGCGAACCTGAAGCGAACATGCGTTGCGTCGAAGGTTCGCGCTTGACAGAAGTTGCTCTTTGACAACAGAATGGCGGAACGCGGCGAGGAAGAGCGCCTGGACGGCTTCCTCAAGCGCCGGGTGGGAGTGTTTAGTTACAGTTAGCTTGCCGCGCGCAATTCCAGGATCGGAATGGGCGGCGGCCAGCGGTCGGCCCAACGGTTGTCTTGGGAGAAGATGGCGGCCTTCAGGCTATGGAGCGCATTGGCTTTCGCTCGCGTCCAGCGCATGCGGTTGTGTTTGACGCGCTCGCCGAACTGTCCGCAGGCAGACTCGATGGTGCCTGAGCCCATCGGCCAGCCCTTGGCGCGATAAGTGGGATAGTCCATAGTGTCTTGGTGCTTCTCAAAATAGAAGATGTGCAGCCAGAGCGTCCTAAGCGCGGGTTGGGCCTCGAGCTCTGCCAGTGTGGCGGGCCGCGGCGTGCGGGCTTCAGCCAAGGCGGAAAGTTTGCGGATTACTTTAGGGACTGCACCATTCCAGAGCCAACTGCGCAACTTCTGGAACAGCTTTTGACGTGCCCGTTTGTGGTGCGACCCCTCGCCTTCGATAACCTTGGCACATTCGGCCAACCGTGCGCTGGAGTGAAAGAAATCAGTGATCATCTGGAACAGTGTTTTTAGGTTTAGCTGCCCAAACTCACGCGCTAGCATCCCCGGGTTCCCGTGGCCATGATCGCCTACCCAAACGACTTCCTTGGCGCCCAGCAGGCCCCGCCGTTCGGCCTCAGTGCGAAACAGCCGGCCAAACTGTTCAATGTCCGCGACAGTCGCCACATAGGTCTTGACCAGTTC
>JBEKKG010000217.1:0-9533 GCA_050010835.1 Planctomycetota bacterium | reverse complement strand
TGGCCGGTGCGCACGGGCATTCTGGTCGAGAACGGCACCGGCTACTGCGCGGGCGGCCTGTTCCCGGTCACTGAAGGCGTGTACCTCGCGGCTTTCGACGTGGCGACGGGCCGGGAGGATTGGAAGCGCAAAGTGGACCTCGCTCCCCAAGGCTGCCTTGCCGCCGCCGCGGGCAAATTGCTCGTCCCCACGGGCCGGACGCCGCCCGTGGCCTTCGCGCTTGAGGATGGACAACGCAGCGGCGCGTTCACCGGGCCGGGAGGCGACTTCGTCCTGATTGCCGGCGACGTGCTTGTGACGGGGCCCGGAGAATCCGGCGGCCAGCTCAGCCTCGCCGGCCTGCGGGACAGAAAAGCCTTCGCCACGCTGAACGGCCAGCGCCTGGCCAGCGCCAAGGACCGGGCCTACCTGCTCTCGCGGACTGAGGTGGCTGCGCTGGATTTTGCGAAGTTCACCGCGGCGGCGAAGCGCCGGGCGCCGCTCGACGCGGGTCTCAAAGACCTCGCCAAGCGGACGGACAAGGATTCCGCGGAAGAGAAAGCCAGGCTCAGCAAGGAGCTGGAGGAGCTCGCCGCGGAGACGCGCGCGGCATGGCTCTGGCACGTCAAGTGCGCCAACTCGCACGCGCTGATAGCGGCGGGTGACATCGTCGTCGCGGGCGGGGAGGGCCGCGTCAATGCGTTCCGCGGGAGCGACGGCCAAGCCGCCTGGTCGGCGCCAGTCGCCGGGCACGCGTACGGGCTGGCCGTGGCTGATGGGCGGCTGCTCGTGAGCACCGACCAGGGCGCCATCTACTGCTTCGAGCCTGGGAGCGCGGGCGTCTCGCCCGCCTCCGGGGGCACTGCGGACGCGGCACTCGCGCCAGTACGGCCCAAGCCTTTTTCGGGTCCGTCGCCATACCCCGCAGATGAGCGCGCCGCGGCGATCCTCAAACACGCCGGCGTGGGGAAAGGCTTCTGCCTCGTGGCTGCTGAGAGCGATGGCCGGCTGGCATACGAATTGGCAAAGCGCTCGGAGCTGAACGTGATCGCTGTCATCAGCGAGGGCGACAAGGCCACCGCCGCGCGGCAGATGCTGAGTGCGGCAGGTTCCTACGGGGCGCGCCTCTCCATCCACTATGTGGCAGGCGACACGCTGCCGTACGCGGATGGCGTCTTCAACCTCATCGTTTGCGACGCGGCCGCTGCGCCGCCGCCCGCGGAGCTTTTCCGGGTGCTGAGGCCGTGGGGCGGAACGCTCGTCTCGGACTCTGTGCAACAATCCTCCGGATTGTTGCAGCCGCAATCCGGAGGATTGCGCTACGTGGTGGCGCAACGCGGCCCGCTACCCGGCGCGGGCGAATGGAGCCACGGCCTGGGCGACGCGGGCAACACGCTGTGCAGCAATGACCGCCTCGTCGCGGGCCAATTGGCGCTCCAGTGGTTCGGGGAGCCCGGTCCGGGCGAAATGCCCGACCGCCACCATCGCAGCGTGCCGCCGCTCTGCCGGGACGGCCGGCTCTTCGTCGCCGGCGACGAGCAGCTCCTGGCCATTGACGCATTCAACGGGGTGGAGCTATGGCGGCAGGCCCTGCCCGGCTCGCGCCGGCTGGGCGTCTTCCTCGATTGCTCCAACCTGGCCGTGGACAGCCAGGCGCTCTACGTCGCGGCGCAGCGCGGCTGCCGCGCCCTCGATCCCGCCACAGGCCGGCTGCAGCAGGAGTTCTCCGTCCCGGCCGCCGTGGCCGGGGAAGGCCGCGCCTGGGGCTATCTCGCGGTGGCGGACGGCCTGGTTTTCGGCAGCGCCTGCAAGCCCGGCGCGCGCTATCAAGCCCAAAGCTACAAGGATGACGCGCTGCTCTGGGGCGACCGCATGGAACTGGTCGCCAGCGACGCGCTCTTCGCGCTTAACGGCAGCGACGGGACGCCGCGCTGGACGTATGCTTCCGGCCTGGTCCTGGACACCACAGTCACGGTCGGCGGCGGACGGGTCTGCTTTATCGAGACCAAGAGTCCGAAGGCCGTGGCCAAAACTTCCGGCCGGGCGCCGATGGAGGACGTCTGCGAAGGCCCGAACGAACTCATCGCCCTGGACCTGAAGACCGGCCAGCCGGCCTGGCGGCGCGGGGTGGACCTGGCCAACTGCCGGCACATCGCCTATCTGAGCTACTCCGACGGGATGCTGGTCCTGACCGGCAACCGTTATGTTGAGAAGAAGCTGTGGTACTTCTTCACCGGCATCGAAGCCTCAACGGGGAAGACCGTGTGGGAGCGTTCCCACAACACGGGATACAACCGCGGCGGGGATCATGGCGAACAGAACCGGCATCCGGTCATCGTGGGCGGGACAATCTACACCGACCCGCTGGCATACGAGTTGAAAACAGGCCAGCCGGTCGAGGGCTGGAAGTACTCGCGGCACGGGCATGGTTGCGGCGGCCTGGCGGCCTCAGCGGGCGCGCTCTTCTGGCGCGGGGGCAATCCGTGGCGCTGGGACCTGCGGGCAGACGCGCAAGCCGCGCACATCAACACGGAGACGCGCCCAGGCTGCTGGCTCAACATGGTCCCGGCCTGCGGCCTGTTGCTCATCCCTGAAGCCAGCTCCGGCTGCACCTGCAGCTTCCCGATCCAGACCTCGCTGGCTTACAGGCCCGCCACCGGATTTTAGATTGTGGGTAAGGGTCCGGTCTCCGAGCCGCGCGCGTAAGCAAGCGGCAATTCCATCTCCCTCACGGTCGCGGCTCGGAGGCCGAGCATGTGTCATAAGCGTGCATAAACTATTTTGAGAATTTTCGATATTTTTCTCTTGACTTATTATGGAGACTACGGTTTACTATGAGAAGTGAGGCCCATTTTGGAGGAACAAGCCATGACCAAGACAAGAGCGCGCCATGCGCCCAAACAGAAGTCCGCGTCCACCGCGACCACGGTTGCCCAGGAGGCCGAACTGGTTGAAATGGACGGGGCCATCAAGTTGCTCAAGACCACGCGCCCCACCTTCTACCGCTGGCTGCGGGAGGGCCGCATCAAAGGCCTGAAGGTGGGCCGGCAGTGGCGTTTCCGCAAGGAGGACATCGAGCGCTTCCTGCGCGGCGAAGGGCCGCGCGTCGAACTGCACGCGGACATCCGGCCGCTCTTCGATCAGTTCAACGAACGCCTGGTCAAGCTGGGCGCGGAGCCGGCCACGTTCGCCAGGGGCGCGGATGAAGTCGGGCAAGTCGCCAACGCCATGGCGCAACTGGGGGTCAAAATGCGCGCCAGCGATCTGCACCTCGAATCGTTGAACCTCGACGGCAAACAGGTGGGCTTGGTGCGCCTGCGCATTGACGGCGCGCTCTACAAGGTGGCTGAATTCGACCACCGGCTGTTGGTGCCGTTGACAGACCACTGGAAGGGCATGGCCAAGTGCAACGTCAACGTCCGCAGGATGACGCAGGATGGCCGCATCCTGCTCGACGTAGAAGGCAGGCAACTGGACCTGCGTTTCAACTTCTTCCCGGGCGCCCTGGGGGAAAACATGACCATGCGCTTGCTGGATCCGCGGCTGACCCACAGCCTCGACTTCGAGAAATGGGGGCTGGCGCCCGAAGCGCTGGAGAAGCTGAGAGCCGCCCTTAACTGCCCTTACGGGCTCATCGTCGTCTCCGGCCCCACGGGTACGGGCAAGACGTCCATGCTCTACGCCTGCATCAACAAGCTCTCCGGCGAGAAACGCAAAATCATCAGCATTGAAGACCCGGTGGAGTACATTCTTCCGTGGGTCGAGCAGATACCAGTAAAGGTCAACGAGGGGCTGACCTTCCACGCCGCTCTGCGGGCCGCGTTGCGCAGCGCCGCCGACGTGCTCATGGTGGGCGAGATTCGCGACGCCGAGATCCTCGGTGTGTCAATAGAAGCCGTGTTCACCGGCCATCTTCTGCTCACCACCCTGCACACCCCGGACGCGGCAACCGGCCTGGCCAGACTTGTCCGGATGTGCGGCGAGCCGTTCTTGGTTGCGGATGCCTGCCGCCTGATGGTGGCGCAGCGGCTGGTGCGGCAGAACTGCCGCGAGTGTTCTGCTGAAGAGCCGGTGCAGGACCAGGCCCGGCTGCAGCAGGTCTTGGACGAAGCGCGGAAGGGCGGACTCGTCCTTGACGGCCTCCCCGGCAAGCTGCAGCGCGGCAAGGGCTGCAAGGCCTGCAACTTCACCGGCTACCACGGGCGGATGCTCGTCACCGAGATGCTCGCCATGTCGCCGGAAATCGGCGGCGCGCTCCTGCGCGGCGCGCCTGTGCCCGAAGTGCGCGCGCTGGCCATCAGCCAGGGCATGAAGACGCTCGTGGCCGACGCCGTGCGGCGCCTGCTGGCAGGCGAGACTTCGCTCGATGAAGTCGTCAGCCTGAGCAGGAGCATGAGTATGGCGGAATGAGCCTGCCAGAAGATGCGTGACTAATCCCCCGGTGCGGGGTATGCTGCCTGTAGTAGAGGGTGCCGGATGCCCCGCGCCGAAGGGCTGAGCCAAAGACACTATGTCCTTCTTCCCAGAGGGGCGCCGGGCAGGTCTGTCCTGATTTCCCTGCTGATTGGGTTGTGCTGCGGGTGCCTCGCGGGTGAAGCCGGCGGCAAGTCCTCAAGCACCGCTGCGGTCAGCCTGCCGACCCAGGAAACTGTCTCCCTGGGCAGCGACGACACGCTTGAGTTCGTCCTGCAACTCCCCCTAATGCCGCGCGATGCCGCTGCCGCACAGCCCGAAGTCCGGGCCTGGATGCTCGGCCCTGAAGAGCAAGCGCCGGCAGCGGACGCGCCCACAACCGCGCGCGCCCTGGTATGGCCGTCGCCGCGGCCCGGCCAGTGGCTGGTGCACCTGCGCGGCATCACGCCGCCGCCGGCCCGGGAGGGCAAATGGGACCTGCTGGTGCGCTGGAAGGTGGGACAGGCTGGAAAGCCTGTCCTACCGCTCGCAACACAAGAGATGGCAGGCGAAACGCGGCTGCGCTCCTGCGTCGCATTCAAGGCCGAGGCCGCTGACGCAGTGCTGCTGATGGACGGCTCGCTCTCCATGGATGTCAGCGACCCGCAGAAGCTGCGCGTGGAAGCCGCGCGGGAGTTCATCGCAGAGGCCCGGCTCACCCGCAGCATCGGGCGGGTGGCCCTCATCCAATTCGACGACAAGAGCCGCCTCATCCTCGGCCTGACGCCTGTGACGGAGAACTTCGAGGCGGCGCTCGAAAAGCTCGACGCCCGCGGCGAAACCGACATTGACGGCGGCATCCGCCATGCGCTGGAATTGCTGACCAAGTCTTCGCAGGCGGGGACGCCTGCACCACAATCAGCCGCCGGCGGGAGCATCGTCCTGCTGACTGACGGCAAACAGGAACCCGGCGTTTACGGAAACGCTCACGAGGCGGCGCGCAAGCTCGGCGTCGCCGTGCATACGCTGGCCCTGGGCCGCGATGCCGACCGGCCCCTGCTGCGCCGCATCGCTGAGGAGACCGGCGGCACCTTCGCGGATGCGGCCAGGGACCGCGACCTGTCCCTCGCCTACGCCGCTATCGCCAGCCGCATCGCGCGGGCACGCACGCTCACAGTGGCCGCGCTTGCCAGTGACGGGGCGGCCTTGAAAATTCCTGTTGACGGTTCCTGCCGCTCCCTGGCTCTGGGCGTCACCTCGTTGCGGGCCGGCACGCTGAACGTGCAAGGCCCCGCGGGGCAAGCGTGGGCCAGCCCCGCGCAGCTCAGCGCGCACTACTTCGTCGAACTGCCCGCGGCAGGGCAATGGCTCGCGGATTGGAAGCCAGTTGCGGGTTCCGGCCCCCTCACCCCGCCCTCTCCCCAAAGGAGAGAGGGAAACGGAAAGACACCCTCTCCTCAAGGAGGAGAGGAAAACGAAGCTCTGCTGGCGTCCGCGCGGACAACACTCTACCCGGTGTTCTTCCGCACCGATCCGCAGCCCGGTACTCCGTTGGAGATTGACACAGACGAATCCTGCGTGGCGCTGTCGCTGTGCGAAAACGGCGAACCGCTCCGCGACGCCAACGTCCAGGTCAGCCTGAAGCTCGAAGGCCACGCGCCGGTTTCAATGCAGCTCTACGATGACGGCCAGCATGGCGGCGGGGCCGCCGGCGACGGCATCTACGCTGCGTTCCTGCCGCCCTTCGACGCAGCCAACACGGCCGCGCCCTACCCGGAGAACGCCGCCGGCTCACTGCTGGCAGTAGTCACAGGCACGCGGCAGGGGCAGCGCCAGAAAGAGGAATTTCGCCGCGAGATCGAAGCTGCTGCTGTCTTTCACCGGCACGAAGGCCCGGCCCTGATCGTGTCCGGGGCGCTGGACTTCGGGCGGTGTTTCCCGGGCGAGGGGGCCTCCGCGGAATTCCAGCTCCGCGTCCGCGGCACAGGCGGCAACCTCGTAGCGCAAGTCCGACAGGCTGGAAAGCCTGTCCTACCAGACCTGCGCGACACGTCCAGATGGCTGAAACTCGACGGCCTGCCTCCCGCGCTGCAGAGGCGCGAGCACCGCGCTGTGCGCGCGGGCGTAACTCTGCCTGAGTTTACCGAGCCGGGGGTGTACGGCGGCGTACTCGAACTCCACCTGTCCGGCACGGAACCCGTGCGCGTGCCGTGGCGCGTTGAATGCGTGCGCCCCGCGCTGGATGCGCGTCCCGCGATTGACCTTGGGGCAGTCAGCGCCGGCGGCCAGGCGGAAGCTTCGCTGCGCCTCAAGACAGGCGGAGGGGTGCTGACAGTCTTCTCCGCAGCGCTGGAAGAAGCAACGATGGAAGGCCGGCGGGACGCCGGCGCTCCAGACGCTCTGCTGCCGTCGCAGTATCTGTCCGTCAGCGAGTACCCAACCGAAGCCGTCACCTGCACTCCGTCGGGCGTGGAGGTCAAGCTGGGCTTCGCGATTACGGCGGGAGCCACAGCAGGCCCGCTGCAACGCTGGCTGGTGCTGCGCGACTTCGCACGCCGCGAAGTGGGCCGCGTAGAGGTGCGTGCTCAGGTCTTGCCGCAACATTTGAATGTGGACGCGCAACTGGCAATCGGTCCTGTGGAAACCGGCGACAGCGCCAGCCGGCCTGTCCTCTGGAAGTGGGCGGGCGGCCAGGTGGAGCGCCCCTTTACGCTGAAGCTCTTGCCCGGGCCGGGCAACCTGTCCGACAGGCTGGAAAGCCTGTCCTACCGAGTGTCGCTTGCGCCGGCGGAACTGGCCGGTGGCAACGGCCAATCGCGCCTCACGCTCACGGTCCCGGCTGACGCTCCCGAGGGCGAAATCTACGGCTGGCTGGCACTCGAGTCCGGCCCGGTGCTGGTCCTGCGGCGGTGGTCGGCTGTGGTGGTGAAGCCGCGACAGTCCGCCACGCCCGCAGCGTTAGACTTCGGGCCGCTCTTCGCCGGGCAAAGCCGCACTCTGAAGCTCGCGCTGCACGCGCACACGGCCAAGCCCCTGGCTGCCAGCGCAACGGTGCAGCCGCTGGCCAAGCCGCGCATGCCGGGCATCTCGCTCCCCGCGGAAGCGCTGGCGCTCAAGCCGCTGGAAGGCCGGCGAGACGCCGGCGCTCCCAAGGAAATCGTCGTCCCCGCCGGGCAGACAGGCGAACTGGCCCTGGAACTCAACATCCCCGATAGCGCCCAGGACGGCTTGTATCGGAGCAAACTCGAACTCTCTTCTCGTCTCGGTGACATCACGGTGCCCATCAGCCTTACGGTGGTGAATGAAGTCACGGCCGCTCCCTTCCACACTGCGCCCAGCGTGCTGGTGCTGCGCTTCGACGAGGACGGCGAGGCCCCGACGGGCAAGGTGCACATCACCTCGCATCGTGATGAAGACCTGGCGCTGGCCCTGGAGATGAAGCCGTACCATTTCACGTCCCGCGCTCCGGCGCAGGAGCCGGGCGAAGGAGCGGCTGCTCCCGCGGCACACATGCTGCCGTACCTTGCCCCAACCGCTCCCACGGCACAGCCGCCGGAGGAGCAGGGCCAAGAGCGGGAATTACACAGCCTGGACCTGAAGCTTTCACTGCCCGCGCGCGCGACGATTGAATTGTCTTTGCAGGCCCGGCCCGACGCGCAGGCCGGCGAGATCAGCACACTTAACATCACGGGTGAGGGTGAAGAACACGTCATCGAGGTGCGCATCGAGCGCCCCCTCTCCGCCCAAGGCCTGCCTTCCGCCGAGCCGCCGCGGCTGCTGACCTGGATGCTGCTGGGCCTGCTCATGGCGCTGCTTGCGGGTGCCGTATTGGTCCACTTCTCCGTGCGCAGGCCCTGGGTGCGCTACGTGGCCTATTCGATCATCTTCCATCTCGCGTTCCTGCCTTGGGCGCTGGGCCAGCAGAAGGTGCTGCAAGCGCTGCCCGCCACAGTTGAGATCAAGATCCTGGAAGCGCAGGAAAGCTTGGGGATGGACTTGAGCGACCAGCAGGTGCGGCGCCTCGAAGCCTTACGCTCCGGTGAAGAAGCAGCTCCGCCATCCTCGCGCGCCCCAGCCAACCTGCCGGCCCCTGCCGCTGTGGAGGTGGACCTCCCGCAACCTGCCGGAGCCAATGCGGGCACGCCGGGGCCGACAGCCTTGGGCGCGGCGCAAGCACCGGCGGATGCCACCCAGTTGGCCGCGGCACCCAAGGCGCAACGCGGGCCTGGTCCCGCGGCGCCGGAACCGGACGCGCCGCTCAAGACGGAAGCCCTGCAACCCGAGCCTGGACCGGCCGCCGCAGCGGCTGAGCCGGCCAAAGTGCAGGCGCGCGCCTTCGATGCGCCAGCCGCGGCCGGCAAACACGCTGCGCCTCCAGCGATGCCTGCACCGCAGGCGCCCCAGGCTGCTCCCGCGCCTCGCGCTGATCTGCCTGTAACGGCGGACATGCCCGAGCCTGCCTCAGTTGCGCCGCAAGCCGGCGCCGCGGCCGCAGCACGCCCTGAACAGCAGCCTCCGGCCGTCGCGGATGCGCCGCTGGCCGCAGAGCCGCTTGCAGCGCCTCAACCCGCCGCCGCCGCGCAGAGGAACAACCTTGCTGCCGCCGACCGCAATGCTCCCGTGATCGCCCTGGCCGGCAAGGGTACGGGAACAGGGAGCGCGAGCAGTCGCGCCGTTTTGGCCGCGGATGTCATTCCCAGTCAGGCTGCTCCGGCTCGGGGTGCGGGATTGGAGCCCGTGGCTGCCGGCATGCCAGATGGCGAGCAGGCTGCGGTTCCGGCCGCTGGCGTTGGTCTCGCCGTCCTCCGTGCCGGCAGAGACGCGGGCGCTGCCGACGATGTGGCGCTCGATGCCGGCCCAAGCATTCCTGCCGCCGCGCCTGCTGCCGGCAGGTTGCCCGCAGGCCAGGGGACCCAGGCGGAAACGGTAAGTGCTCGCGCTGCTTCAGCACTAGGCCTGGGAAATGGCGGACAAGGTGGAGGTGATGGGGGCGGCGCGGGTCTGGGTGTGCTTGGAGCAGGCGCCGCCGGTTCCGGCGCTGCGCCATCCTCAGGGGGCAAGGGTCTGGCTGCGCAGTCCTTCGCAGGCATTGGCGACGATGGACTGCCTGCCTTGGGCGCCGGAGGCGGGGGCGGCGGCGGCACTGGCGGGGGGTTCGGCCG
>JBEKKG010000216.1:0-9569 GCA_050010835.1 Planctomycetota bacterium | reverse complement strand
GTGGAGGAATTCGCGGCGATCATCAACCCGACCGAGGCCGCCATCCTGGCCGTGGGCGCGGCGCACGAAGCGGTCGTCGTCAAGGATGGCAATGTCCGCGCGGGGCGAGTGATGAACCTGACCTTGAGTTGCGATCACCGCATTGTGGACGGCTTGCTGGGAGCGAAATTCCTCGCCAGGATGAAGGAACTCTTGGAGAATCCGGCGAAGCTAGTGTCGCGTTGATAAAATGGTGGAACGGTAGGACAGGCTTTCCAGCCTGTCCGGACAGCCTGGAAAGGCTGTCCTACTAAGGATTAACGACATGGCTCAACACTTCGACATTGCTGTACTCGGCTCCGGTCCCGGCGGCTACATTGCAGCTCTGAAGGCCGCCAGCCTGGGCGCCAAGGTGGCCGTCGTGGAACAGTCGCACCTCGGCGGCACGTGCCTCAACCTGGGGTGCATTCCGTCCAAGGCGCTCCTGGCCTCCAGCGAACGGCTGCACCAGATCCAGCACGCGGGCGACCTGGGCATCCAGGTCAACGGCGCCAGCTTTGACTGGGCGAAAATCCAGGCGCGCAAGGACAAGACCCTGGCCATGCTGCGCGGCGGCATCAAGGCGCTCTTCGGCGGGCGCAAAGTGACTCTCTTCCAAGGCCGCGCGGTACTCAACGGCCCCGGTAAGATTGCCGTGCGCAAGGACGGCGCGGCGGCCGAGGAACTCACTGCGGACAAGGTCATCATCGCCACCGGGTCCGTGCCTTCGCGCATTCCCGGCTGGCCCAGCGACCCGGAAGTCAACTGCACCAGCGACGAGGCGCTGCACTGGAAGAGCTTGCCCAAAAGCGTGCTCATCGTCGGCGGCGGCGCGATTGGCTGTGAGTTCGCCTGCATGTTGCAGCCGTTCGGTGTGCAGGTGACAGTCGTGGAAGCGTTGCCGAAACTGCTGCCCAACATGGACGGGCAAATCGCGGACGCGCTGGAGAAGATTTTCGCCAAGCGCGGCATCAAGTGCTTCCCCAACACAAAGGTGCAGGACCTAAAAGTCGGGAGCCAGGGCGCCACGGCGGTGCTCAGCAACGGCTCGAGCGTCACTGCCGAGAAAGTCCTGGTCGCCACCGGCCGCAAGCCCAACACGGCTAACCTGGGATTGGAAAGCCTCGGCCTGGCCACCGACCGCGGCTTCATCCGCGTCAATGACCGGATGGAAACGCCGGTTCCAGGCTGTTATTGCATCGGCGATGCGAATGGCCGCTGCTTGCTTGCGCACGCGGCCTCAGCTCACGGCATCACGGCGGTTGAGAACGCGCTCGGCCACGGGCGGCCGTTCGACGCGCCGGTTCCCAACGGTGTCTACACGTTCCCAGAGATCGCTGCCGTGGGCCTCACCACTGAAGAATGTCGGGCGCAAGGGCTGCCTTTCTTCGCAGGCAACTACATGATCGGGCATCTGGGCAAAGCTATGGCCATCGGCGAAACGGACGGCTTCGTCAAAGTAATCCGGCACCGCGAGACCGGCCGGCTGCTCGGCGTGCACATCCTTGGGCACAACGCCACGGAATGTATAGCCGCGGCGGGCGCGCTGCTCCACCAGAAGGTCACAGTGGAAGCGGTCGCCGAAACCGTCTTCTCTCACCCCACCATCAGTGAGGCCATCAAAGAAGCGGCGGAAGACGCGCTGCACCAGGCCCTGCATCTGCCTCCGCATAAGATGCAGCGCGTCGTAGCCGGAATCTGATGCGTAGCACGGGCGTCCCGCCCGTGCAGTTCGCACAACCGGCAGCTTGCACGGGCGGGACGCCCGTGCTACATCCACCCGCAAATCACGCAAGTAAACCGCCCGCCTTGCCGAAATAAGATATAGGGAATTCACGGGCTGACAGTTTGTGCCACCTGTGGGGGGGATTATGTCGCAAGGGAAAGGCGTGGAGAGGAAGAAGCCGGCCCGCGTGGCTTCCGGGCAGGCAAATCCGGGGTTTGCACGTTCCCTGGGCGAAAGCACCGGCCAGTTGCTGCGCACCTGCTTGCCCTTGGTGGGCACTGTCGTTGTGGTGGGCGGGTTGTCATTCGGGCTGTGGCGCTCGGCGGGCAAAGTGGCGGCTGCCGGCCAGACGGAAGCAAGACCCGCGGCGGACTGCCTTGAAGGCGCGGCCATCCGCGCCGCCGTGCTCGAGAGCAAGCGGCCCGCGTGGATTGCCAAAGAGGATTACGAGCAGGCTGCCAGCCTGGGCCTGTGCGCCCAGGGCCATTCGGTATTCGAGGCCGGCTTGAGCCGGTCCCTGGCCAGGCGCTACGAGAGCAGCCCCTGGGTGGAGCGTGTGCGCGCCGTGCGGCTGCACTACCCCGCGCACCTGGAACTTGAACTGGACTGGCGCAAGCCCGTGGCGCGCGTGGAGCAGCCCAGCCTGGTCCTCGACAGGAACGGTGTGGTCCTGAACTTGATGAGCGATAGCGCGGTCGTGCGCGAATGTCCGCTGATCGCCAACGTGCCGCTGACCCGGGTTGAAGCAGGCCGGATGGTCCCGGAGAAGGAAGTGGCCGAAGCCCTGGGGCTGCTGGCAGTAGTCAGGGAGGCGCTCAGCTCATCGCCCGGGCAGTTGAAGGTCGCCAGTGTCGAGCGCGAGGCGAAAGGCACCTGGCGCGTCATCACCGTCCGCGGGCCCTGCATTTACTGGGGCGTCTTCACTGATGACCCGCCCATGGACGAACCGCGGACTGTCGAGAAGGCGAGTTTGCTGCGGCGGCGCCTGTGCGAAATGAGCGATCCGGCGCTCTTCGAGTACGTCAAGGTCTATCACGCTCAGGCGCCGGTGAAGCAGCGCGGAGTGGTGACCGGCGGAGAGCCAGCCGCGGCGCCCGCACCTCAGACGACACCACGCGGCCGCAAGGCCGCAACCAAAGGCGGAGGCGGGTGAGAAGGGGCGAGGGGCTAGGGGCGAGGGACAAGAGAAATGCTTGCGCACGTGTTCTGCCTTGGCATAACTCCCCTATCTCCCATCATTCCCATCATGCAGGCCCGCGCACGTGTTGTTCCATTTCCCTCGCCCCTCGCCCCTAACCCCTCGCCCCTCACCAAGGGAGATTGAGATTTCATGGCCATCACATCCTTCATCCCTTTTGTGCCGTCCGCTTCCGCGGCTGCCAGCGAACTCATCGCCGCGGTGGACGTAGGCAGCGCGCGCGTGGCGTGTGCGGTGGCTGAGCTCCGGCCTGGCGGGCCGCATGTCCTGGCGGTCGAGTCCGCGGCGAGCTTTGGCATTCGCGGCGGCGAGATTGTGGACTTGAAGCGCGCCGGCGAGGCCATCCAGATAGCCATTGCCGCCGCTGCGGACCGCGCCGACGCCGACGTCAGGACAGTCGTGGCGGGATTGTCCGGCGATGTCAGGCTTTCTTTCGCCAAGGCGGCGCTGGAACTGGACCGGGAACACCGCACTGTCACAGCGCCGGACGTGGCCCGGCTGCGCCATTGTCTGGCCGGCGACCCCGGGCCGGCACGGCGCATCATCCACCGTTTCGACGGGCCGTACAGTGTCGGCGACCTGCAAGGACTGGAGCGTCCCGAGGGCTTGTGCGGCGAGCGCCTGGAAATGCGCGCGTCCTTCCTTTCCATGGCCGGAGACCGGCTGGACAATCTGCTGCGGGCGGTGCGTGCCGCCCGCGTGGAAATCGAGGCGGTGTCGCTGGAGCCGTTCTCCTGCTCGCTGGGTGCGCTCTCTGAAGACGAGCGCCGCCTGGGCGCGGCTGTCCTGGACTGCGGCGCCGGCGCCTTCCGCGGGGCCTTGTGGGAAGGCGGGCGTTTACGGCAACTCTGCGTCCTCAGCCCTGAGCACGCCACGGTGCAGTCCCAGTCCGGCCATTACCTCGCGCCCGTGGGCGGGATGGAAGGCGTGGTGATGGCGCTGGCCCGGCGTTTCAGGATTGCGCCCGGGACCGCTGAGCGCCTGCTGAAAACCCACGGTGCGCTGGGCGCAGAGGAACTCTCTGCCCTGCCTGAAACCGTGGAAGTGGCCGCAGTGGACGGTTTGGGCTGCGTCCGGGTGGAGACCCAGGAACTTTCGCGCACGCTCGAAGAAGTGCTCACGCCGGTGGCGCGGGCACTGCGCGAGGGCTTATCGGGCTTCTCCGCAGGCCACAGCGTGGGCGTGGTCCTGACGGGTGGCGGTGCGCGCATCAAGGGCTTGCCCGCGTGGCTAAGTAAACGCTTCGGCGGGCCGGTCCGGTTGGGCGCGCCGCGCTGGGAAATATCTGCAGAGACCAAGCTGGCGCCGGAGGTTTCTGGGACGACAGGCTGCTCGCTGTATGGTTTGCTGCTCCTGGGCGCGCAGGGGCGCGCTGAGTTGCGCGGCCGGCGGGCCGCGTCGCTTTACGGACGGGTGGCCGGGGTGTTGCGGCGGCTCGTCGCGAGCCTGTGAAGCTTGAGGCTTCGCCTCATCAACGCGCGCACCCAATCTCTCACGCCTCAAGCCTCAACTTGTCTTGCGCCCCCTTCCGCATTATGTGTAGCTCATGGGACGCGGCCTATACTCCGTGCTTTTGTCTACCGCCAGAACTTGGCGCGAGCGGGTGGCCGGCAAGCACCGGTCCTGCCGCTGACGTCCCTGTGCCGTGTCGCCCTTCCCCCGGGTGCCACAAGCAGGGCCGTCGTGAAAATAATGTTTCGATTTTTTTGAAAATCATAAGTCCTGTCCCTCTCCGTGGTTAGCAGTAAATGACGGAATCATAGTACATTTTTATTTAGTCTCGGACTTGACATACTAATGGCATTGTGATACTCTTATTGAAGGTACGGAGGACCAGTGGTGATTGGCTGTGCATGAGAGAGCGGGAAGCGTGGTGCGGTGTGCGCACCACGTCCCACGATCCACGCTCCACGGAACCCGCACAACTGTAAAGGAGGTCAGCATGTACAACAGTGTCCAGTGGCGCATCATCGCCCGGGAGTTGGCCAGGACAGGGGGAGTCGCTTCCCAAGCCGCAAGGAACCTTAGAGGCACTGGTCCAACCTTTAAGGGGCTCACGGGCGCCACCATCTACAGACTGCAGCAACGCCCCCAGTTCAAGCAGTTGTTGGAGAAGGTCAATCTCAGCGTGGTCAACGGCATAGAGGATGCCGAACGCGAAGTCGAGAAGAGAAAGGGGTTGGAAGTCGTGGATCCTGATAACCCGGCGGTCGTAATCATCAAGCAACTTCTGGACAAGGCCCTTGCCGAAGCCCTTCAAGCCGCGCGTTCCAATGATGCGCCAGTTGAAGCCACTTCCTTGGTAAAACTCTTCGGATTCTATGCCAAAAGCATTCAGACGCTGCTCAAAAGGTGATCAATCATGCGACAAAACGTTTCAATCATGCGACAAAACGTTTCAATCATGCGACAAAACGTTTCAAAAGTTGACTGCTTTCCGTACTGGTGCGTCGCTCATAACGTCGTAGCCATAGCACACTTGCATAAATCTGACAGGCGCAATATCAATCCCCTGTGGCGAGAGGGAGCATCCTGCAGTTACGGTCATGCACCCGCGCGCAGGCAATGCCCTCGCCGGCCCTCAGGGGGTGCATGTCAGCAAATGTACCGCGGGCATCCCGCCCGCTCGTGGCAGGCTGGCAGGGCGCGAGGACGAAGGCGGGCGGGACGCCCGCGGTACGCTCTGGGCCACGCATTTACTGACATGCACCCGCCCTCAGGCCTCAAGCCTCAACTTGTCTTGCACCCGCTTCTGTATTATGTGTACCTCATGGCCCGCCGCCTGTATTCCGTGCATTTGTCCACCGCCAAGACGTGGCGCGGCGGCGAGAACCAAGTCTGGCTGCTGGCGAAGGGCTTGCAGCAGCGCAATCAGAAAGTCCTGGTTCTGGCGCCGGCCAGCGCGCCGTTGTTGCAGCGTTGCGCCTCTGCGGGCGTGCCGGCTCAGGCTCTGGGTTTCTGCTGCGAATTGGACCCGTTTGGAATACTGAAGCTCGCGCTCCTGCTCCGGCGCGAAAAACCGGACATTCTGGACCTGCATGACGGCCACGCCCTGCTCCCCGGCCAGTTGGCCGCGCGCTGTGCCGGACTGCGCGGGCTGCGCGTCGTGGCGCACCGGCGCACTGCTTTCGCTGTAAAGGGACGCTGGAAATATGGCCGGGGCGTGGATAGAATCATCGCCATCAGTGCTGCCGTGCGCGAGAAGTTGTTGGCGGCAGGCATCCCCGCTGGCAAGATCGCGATAGCGCACAGCGGGTTGGAGTTTAGACCTGTGGAGCCTGGGAGCGCCGGCGTCCCGCCGGCCCCCGTGTTGAGGCACAGCGCACTTGAGTTCGGGCCACAATCGCAGGCTGGACAGCCTGCGCCACATGATGAGAATACAGTCGCGCAGGAAGCAGCCGCCTTGCGGATCCGGCTGCACGTGGCTGGAGGCGCCGTGCTGGTGGCCCACGCGGCTGCGTTGACAGCCGAGAAGCGCCAACTCGATTGCATCACGGCCTTGGCGCGCGCCAATGCAATTCTGAAGGAGCGCGGCGGGCCGGCTTTGTGCCTGGCGCTGGCGGGAGCAGGCGAAGAGGAAGCGCGGCTGCGGCAGGAAATCTCGCGGCGGGGGCTGGAAGCGGAGGTTCATCTTCTGGGTTTCATGGCGGACTTGCGCCCGCTGTGGGCCGCGAGCGGCATGGCACTGTTCGCCAGCGAGGCCGAGGGGCTGTGCACGGCATTGATTGAAGCCCAAGGGGCGGCGCTGCCGGCCGTGATCACGCGGGCCGGGGGCATGGTTGAGGTCGTGGCCGCAGGCGAGAACGGGCTGGTAGTCGAGGTGGGCGACATCGAGGGCTTGGCCGCCGCGCTGGTCAAGTTGGCTGAAGACCCGGGGCTGCGCCAACGGCTGGGCGGCGCCGGCGCCAAGCTGGTCCGGCAGAAATTTTCGTGTGAAGCGATGGTGGAAGGCGTTCTGCGCGTCTATGATGAACCGGCTTCCGGACATTAGGTCCTTTGTGGAAGCTAAAGAAGTTGCTAGAATGGAACGGGGAAGGGAGTTTGCGCTGTGGTAGGAGGCAGTCCGCGTATCCTGATCGTGCGTCTCTCAGCCTTTGGAGACTGCGTCCATGCCGTGCCCACGCTGGTGGCGTTGCGCCGCCATTACCCCAATGCCGAGATCGGTTGGGCCATCGAGGATCTGGCTTATTCGCTCCTCAGGGGCCACCCCTTGGTGGACCGTTTTCACCTTTATCCGCGGCGGGCCGTTCAAGGCGCCGATGGCAGAGTCACGACCATCATCCGCTCCATGCGCCAGTTCCGCAAGGAACTGGCGGCCGCGCAATACGAAGTGTCCATTGACCTCCAAGGCCTGACCAAGAGCGGCATGGTGGCGTGGTGGAGCGGGGCGAAACGGCGCATCGGTTTCAAGGGCCCGGAGTGCCGCGAGTTCAACGTATTGTTCAACAACGAACGGGTGGAACCGCCGAGCGATGCGGTCCACATCGTGGAGAAGAACCTCTCGCTGCTCAAACCCCTCAGTGTCACCATCCCCGCCAAGCCGGAGTGGGTGCTGCCCTCATTCGAGGAAGAAACAAGAGGGCTGCGGCCCTTCCTGGAACAGTGCAAGCTGGTGGCCCCTGATGGGGCAATGCGCCCCTTCGCAGTGATCAACCCGGGCGCCACCTGGCACACGAAGCGCTGGCCTCCCGAGTCCTTCGGGCAGGTGGCCAAAGGGCTGATAGAAACTCACCGGCTGCCCGTCGTGGTGCCGTGGCACGGCGCGGAGGAACTGCAGGCCGCTCAAACTATTGCAGGCCTGGGCGGGCCGCTGGCGTTTCTCGCTCCGGACACTGACCTGCGCCAGTTGGCGGCGCTGATCAAACAGGCGGTCCTGTTCGTAGGCAACGATTCGGGGCCGCTGCACCTGGCAGTGGCTTTGAATGTGAATTCAGTGGCTGTTTTCGGCGCGACCGATCCTTTCCGCAACGGGCCTTATGGGCCCGCGCACCGCATGCAGACTGGCGGCGTGGATTGCCATCCCTGCTGGAAGACGACCTGTGCGCGCAAGGACCGCGCCTGCCTGACCAGGGCCATGCCAGAGAAGGTTCTGGAAAGCTGCGCCCACAGTCTGAAGCGCTGGAGCAAACGGCGCGTGTCAGGCGAGGTGCCGGTGGGAGGAGTGGCTAGTGGGTAGGACAAGCTTCCCAGCTTGTCCGGGCAAGCTGGAAAGCTTGCCCTGCGACCTCTTTTGCCGAGAGCCATGTTTGACATCCTGCGTCCACGGACGCTGCAATGGTACATCTTTCGCGAGTTCGCCATAGCCTTCGCCCTGGCGCTGGTGGCCTGCACCCTGTTTATGCTCCTGGGCATCTTCTTTATGAAGGCCTCGGATTTTGAGGAATTCGGGGTGACCATCTGGCAGGTGGCGCTGCTCTCCCCATATCTCATGCCCAAAGCCCTGGCTTTTTCGGTGCCCTTGGCGGCCATGATTGCGGTGACCACTGTGTTTGGCCGCATGTCGGCCGAGAACGAGATTCTGGCGGCCCAGGCCGGCGGGGCGCCGATTCGCGCCCTGGCACTGCCGCTGCTGGTGTGCGGCTGCCTGTTGTCCGGATTCGGCCTGTGGTGCACTCAGGGCGGCCTGAGCTGGGGTTCCACAAAGATGCGCGACGAAATCCGGATAGACAACCAGGCTTTCTTCAAGAGCCTGGAGAAGCCGGGGAACAGTGCGACCCTGAGGCTGGATACCGGCCTGGTGGTGCACATCAACTGGCTGCCGTGGGAACGCGACCCCGAGACGCAACGCGAACGGCACCCCATTCACATCACGTATTTCGAAAGCCAGGACGCGGGCCGCATGGTTCTCGCCAGGGATTACGAGGCCCAGCCCGGCACGGCCGGCCCCGGCTCAGGCCGGACCCTCACCCTGAAGTTGGAGGATGCGCGGGTGCTGAGCGAGAGCGCGCATGGTGGGGAGGCCAAGGGCAGCCATGTGGATATGGACGACGTCAAGTCGTACTGCAAGGAATCCACGCTGGATATCACGCTGTCGTCACTGAGCAGCATAACCAGTCTTGGCGAGAACCGCGGCGAGCGCGGCTGGTGGGACAACCTCCATTTGGCAAGGGAAATCCGCAGCACGCTCCCCAGCCGCAACGCCTTCGCATTGCAACGCGCGGCAGAACTGGGCGCGCACATCGTGGCAGCCTCGCCCGCAGACCCGGCCGCCCCGTGCTTGTGTGCCGAATCGTGGCATGAGGCGCGGGTTTCTTCGGGAGCCATACCCAACGCGCTCGATCTCGCCTTGGCTGAGGAGGCCGATGCGTACCGCAAGCTGGGGCTGGCGGTCCTGCCCTTCTCCATGGTGGTCCTGGGCATCGGGCTGGGGCTGCTGGTCCAGAAAAGCCAGCGCCTGATCGGTTTCCTCTTGGGCATTGTGGTCTATTCGCTGCTGTACTATCCCCTGATGATCCTGAGCAAAGAACTGGCGCGGGACGGGAAACTTGGGGTTTGGGCCTTGTTCCTGTCCAATCTCCTGTTGCTGGTCTTGGGCTATGTGTTGTGGCGGGCCTACGAGCGGGGCCGGCTGATGGCGCTCCCTGGAGGGCTGGTTTCCGCCGGCGGGGAAGCGGCCGCGCTGGCCTG
>JBEKKG010000215.1:0-9574 GCA_050010835.1 Planctomycetota bacterium | reverse complement strand
ACGATCCTCTTTGCGCCCAACTCGCGGAGCAGGGATACAAGGCCTGCGCTGTAAAGCACAAGCTGGGGTAAGTGCTCACGAACCTTCTCGTCGTTCCAGCGCGAGCGGCTGGTCTTCACGTCAGTGACAACCAAATCCGGCCCGGCCAGTTCGAGCAGGTCCAAACGCATTTCGATAGGCGGCACGTCAGGCAAAAACGTGAATCGGTGCTGGTGCTCAATAGCGATAATCTGCGCACCAGCAGATTGCGGTGCTGTATCCATGACGTGCTGGCGATAGGCCGCCAACATCCGGTCGGCCATCAGCAGCAACGACGTGGCATCTTCATCTTTGGCGTGCTGGATTTCAGGAGCCTTGGCGGCTTCTTCGGCCCAGGCTTCGTCATATTTGGCCACGAGCGCCGCCACATCGGGAATTGCCGCGCCTTCGATACGGGCCTGATTCAGGTGCTCAACGGCCCGGTGAAAAGAGCCGCCGAATGCCAGCGACGCCGGCGTGAACTCCACCGGAGCTTGCTCAATATAGCGATACGAAAACTTGCGCGGGCACTGGCTGTACGTCTGAATGCCAGACCACGACAGGTGATTTGGCAACACGGGGACAGCAGCGGCGCCGGTACATGTGACCACCGGCTCCGCGATTGCGGTGTTCATGGTGTTGATCTCCTTGCGTCTAAGGGGATGGGGAAAATGGTGCGGTGAAACTGGCGGCTAGTAATGGGGCTCAGGATTGCCGGCGGCCTGGCGGTGTTTCAGATCATCAATGAGGCGGCTGGCGTCCTTGACGTGCAGTTGGCTGGCATCGGTAACGTTGTAGTTGGCCAGTTCCGCGTTCATATCCAGGTTGAGGCTCTTGCAGATGGCGAAAATGGCACGGCATTGCGCCTCAGTGGCTCCGCTTCGGTGGCCGTTGCCGCCGTTGCCGCCGTTGCCACCAGCGCGAGCAATGCGTTTGCCAGAATAGCCACTGCCGGCCTGTGCAGTCTGCCGGTTCTGCGGCGGCGCTGGTGGGCCATAGTTCGTGCGGCGGACGGGCGGGGGCTGACCACCATTGCCATTGTTGCCGGTGGCGGCACTGATCTGCTCATCCACGGCCTGCGTGACCAGACTGTACAGGTCACGGATGCGGACCTGGATATTCTCTGGCGTGTCGGCGTCGCTGACCTCGATCTCCATGCTGGCGCCGAACTGCTGGGACGAAAACTCGGTGCCTGGAATCGGCACCTTCTTGCTGATGTTCGTGCTGATCTTGATCACGACGTCCTCCTTGTGATGTTGGTGAACGAAACGGGAGCGGGTTCCAGCCCGCTACCTGGTGCTTCTGTCTGTGATGGTGTCTGCTGCGATGCGTGCTGGGCGGTAGGCTTGCGCGCGAGGCCGGTGCGCGGGGCGCGGGACTCCGGCTCGCCGACATTGAGCACCGCGCCGCATTATGCCGAAATTGGCCAGCCGGCGGCTCGCCACATTACGGAGCACTGCCGTTGCTGGGTAATACCAAAAGGAAGCGCCGACGGGCGCCCCTTTTCTTTTGCTGTCGAATCGAATCCCGGCCGCCGTGGCATTCAGCCACAGCGCCGTTACGAGCAAATCGGCGCCAGTGCAGCCTGCGCAGACGCTTCGCTGTTCGCGTTTTTGCCCGCGGTTCTGCCGTTGACCTTCGCCTCCTCGGACGCCTCGGCCTTGAAAACTTGAACGATTGCGTCGACCATGTCCGCCAGGGCATCGCAGATCGCGCGCGCCACGTTTCGCACGCCGTCCCAGAGGCAGCGCGCCAGCGCCAGGACCTTCGCGCCGATGGCCCGGGCGGACTCCATGGCCCACACCAAAAATTTGCGACTGCACGTCCAAACTTTCAGCGCGATGCCCTTGGCCCAACCACAGATCGCGGAGCACAGGCCGCGGAGGAAACCAGGCTCCTCGTTGAGCTTGAGGCCGGCCTGGGCCAACGCCGAATCGAGCCTGGCCACCACATCCCTGGCCGCGGCTTCGCCGTGCTGGGCCAGCGGGACGACCACGATCGCGCTGCCCTGCGCCACTGCCTGTTCGATTGCGGCCGCGACCTCAGCCTGCAACACTGGTCTTGCGGCCGACTTGCTTTCGCCGGTGCTCAAGCCGGTGTTTTCCGTGTTCACGTTCGTACACATTCTTCATCCCTCCAATCAGGCCCGCCCATGCCGCCGGGCGGATTTTTTCGTGTGGCGCGGCCACACGGCCGCGCTCAAAAACCACTTCAACTACTGGTCAGGTCCATCCGCGCCTGGCAGCTTGACCGGATTGCGGGAGTTGCAGCGGAGACCTGCGAGAGATCGAGGGTGCCGGCCAGGCCGGCGATACGGGGCGCGCGGGCGCGGACGGCAGGGCGGCGGGCAGGCCACCTGTGGGCAACGGCGACCTGCCACCAGGTTATTGTAACACTTTTCCCATATGGTATTTAGGCTCGACGGGCCGGTCTGGGAACCACAGGGGGGGGGGTTAAGAGATGCCCGCTGTGGGCATAGGCCTACGAGGGCAGTCTGTCAGCCAAAGCGCCGGGGGGTGTTTTGATGCGTGCGCGGCCCTGGGAAGCCGCTGACACAGGATGTCGCTTTGTCAAGGCTAGCCTGTCCGGGGGACAGGCTACTTCCTTTGGGACGGGTTTGTCAACAACACTCTGCCTGAGTGCGACCGAGGTCGGCGAGCGTGTTGCACCGACTGCGGGCGCCGAGTATGATTCGCGGCCGCTACAGGACACGAGTTCGCTCCGTAGGCGCGAGCGTTGGCGCTGCTGGAGGGCAAGACCAGTGTTGGGCATCCGCCTTCGTAGTCTCGCGCGCACAAGTTTGCGGGCGGGTGAGGCCGCCGTGCGACTGGCTGCCGCAGTGAATGCCAGCGAGGCGGCATTCCTGCGCGCTGGTTGGGACTTGGCCGAGGTGATCGCGCCGGTCCGGTCGGAGCCGTTGAGCTACATCCTCGACCCGCGGAACCTCGACCGCTTCGGCTGCGAGCTTGGCACGATCAATTGGCGGAGCGCTGCGCGTAGCAGGTCTGTTCTCACACGCGAGTACCTGCTGCCCAGTCTCGCACGCGATGCCCGGCGGATGGCGCAGCAGTGCGTTAAGATCGTCATGGAACCAGTCAGGACAGCGTTGCACGGTCGTGACGAGCCTCCAGGCCCGGCGCGGCAGTGGCTTTGGCGTTCTCTGAAAGAAGCTGAGTACGCGGGGCGTCCGCCAGACGAATTACTCAACGAACATGGCATTGAACTCGGGGCCTTCATCGCCTTCCACAACGGCAAGATAGCGCGGTTCGCCCAAGATGCACTGCAGTCGTCGCGCTTCCGGCAATTGCGGCCGTTCTGGAAAGGTTACTTGTTGTGGCACGCCGGCATGCGCAGGGTTGGCACCGGCCGTCTTCTGAAGGCGGCTGCAAACGACCGCGCCAACTCTGCGGGCGAGCGCAAGACTGCCCTCCTGTTGTTGTGGACCGACAGTCCGCTGAGGCGCCGGGCCTTGGAGACGCTGACGCGCGCCAACCAGGAGCTCTTCAGCCAGGATGTTCGCTACAGACGCTCTCCGGGGCCACCAGTGGCTGAGACCCCGCCAGTACCCCGCCGCTCCCTGAAGCAGATGATAGAGAACTTGATCGAGAAGGCTGGCGCCGTGAGGTGGCAACGTGATGAAGCCGCGCGCACACAACTACCCGGTATTCTTTTCGAGTTCTTCGACGCCACTGCGGTCCCCCGGGACCTGGACGAGTATGTGAAGAAGCTCACAGGCGAGCCACTGCGGGCGCTGGTCTATGGGGCAAAAGGCAAGAGGCTGCTGGACGTTGTCAGGGCGACCGCGGCCCTGACCGGTCGGCCACAGAGTGATTGGGTTCCGTGGGATTCGCACGACGCGTCCGTCGAAGGTGCTGGCCTCCCTGCCGAAATCGCGGGCTGGCGTAGTAATCCGCCTGTATACGGCCCAATTCTGCAGAAGCTGCGAGAAAAGACGTTGATTGCTCTGCTGCTGGATAACTGGAAAGGGATCGCCGATGGCGCTGCGGCCGCACTGGCCAGCCTGCTTGCGGAACCGGTACGCCTTGACGTCGAATGGGTGCTGTTCCCCGCGGACATTTTCGGAACCAGGTTCCACTTCAGTGCCAGCGATCCGGTTGCGTGCCCGCTCACCCGCGTCCTGGCCGATGGTTTCAGGGTCGATGCCAGCGAGTCGGATGCTCGGCCTGGCGGAGCAACGACGATTGGCCAGGACCCGACAGCTAAGGAACTGGACGAGCTTTATGAGATTCTCACTCGAACTCGAATGTATCCTCGAACTCTTCATCCAGGACACCGACGACGACTGGCTTGTTGCCGGTTTTCCCAGGCAAGCCGACCGACCCCTCCGCTTCCTCGAAACCCGCTTCCAACGCTACCGATCCATCGTTGCCGCTCGCCCAGGACCCATGACTTATACCTATGGCCTCTGTAAAAAACCACCCGACGACTCATCCTCCCCTAACTCTCAATTTTCTGACCCCGCCGACGCCCTCCTCGCTAAACTTTGATTGCGCTTCGACGGGAAGGACCTCGCCGTGCGCCCTTGGGAATCCTGCACAATGTGGCCAAATACTGCCCCTGTATATACTTACGTGTTGATTGCCCTGTTACCCGTTTTTTGCGTTCCTGTGGCCTCTGGCAAAGCCTCAGCCTGGCCCGGTGGCGCCTTCCCTCCCGCGGCAGTGGGCCTGCTTCCTTCATTCAGAATCAAACAAGAGGCGAGAAGGCGTCTAAGGGCGTCTGCTACCGTCTCGCCAGTCTTGCGCGTGTTTTCCAGGGCCTCGTACAAGTCCCGTGGCAACCTAGCGCACACCGGCTTCCAGCCACCCACTCCCTTCCTTCCCGCTCCCGGTCTTGCTCCACCTCTCATGCCTGCCCCTTCCCGCCTGTGCTGGCCAGCGCCTTTGCCGTCGCCAGAACCACGGCGCGGCCGGCGGCGTCAATGTACTGCCACACCTCCAGCAGTTCCCGTGTTGCAACATCCGTGCAACACGCGGCGCTTCCAAAAGCGTCATTTGGCTGTGTTTGCTTTACGCTCGGCTGACGTGGCGAACCATCGCAATGTCTTTGCGCGCCTGTGCTTGTCGTTGCGCTGTCGTTTTGTTGTCGTTCCCTACCAGCGGGTTCGAATCCTAGCCCGGAAACCAATCTTCATAGGTAAGTCCGGGGGGGCGGAAATGAAAATGTTACCCCCGGACGTTACCCCCTAAAGATGAGTCTCCCAGGCCCCCGTTTCACTATTTTGGGCACGTCGGGTTTTCCTGACCTGCTCTGTCTTCCAGCCGCTCGCGAAGACTCTCTGGCAGTCTCCGGTTTCTTCATTACACTTTTTCCTTCCCGCGAAACAGTAGAGCGCTGGGCACGACCTTCGCCGCCGAGATCAGCCCTGGTTCTGCGGATCAAGGGATTCCCCGGCAGATTGCTTTTTGCTGGCGTATGGAACCAGATGTTCACCAGCGCCCTAGCCCCGGCCTCCCTACCCCCGCCAATTCATTTTTCTCCTCCCCGCGCAAATTTCCGGCTATCATGGCGCGTCTTCCTGGACAGGAAACAGCCCTGCCAGGAGTGCAAGCCGTAGACGCCCGGAATCCCATGCGGAACAGACTGCCAGATGACTGCCGCCAAAACTTTTTCGCTGAACATCCCCAACGGAACTGCCTACTCGCTCAAGTTGACGGCGCTCAGTCATGGCTGGATCAACCTTGACCCGTTCGTCTGGGACGATGACGCGGAGGGCGGATGCGGCAAGAGCGACCGGCAATGAGCCGTGGACTTCGACGGAAAAGCGGCACGGACGCCACTGGGGTCATCGCGCTGCCTCTTTGCCCGAAACCTTCTATGCCCAGCAGGCGCTCAATCATGGGTCTTCCGAGCGGGCGCGCTGTACTTCGCCCGCAGCAGCAACGCCAGGATGGTTTGCAAGTGGTTCTCAATTGCAATCCCCAGGCTGTAGCGGTGCTGCCGGGGAAACTGCCCTGTATGGCGGAGCAGCCAGAGCATGAAGTCGTAGAAGTCGGAGATAACCTTGAGTTCATCCATGTTCATTCCGCCAAGGCGATCCCCCCGAAATGCTTTCCCGCTCGCTTCGCTCGCGGTAAAGTTACAAAGACCAAAGAGCAAAGAGTGTCATAAGTCCAGCACGCAACGAAAGCCGTGATTCGTATACCGGCCGCCAGGACCGCTCCCATCGCGGCGAGCGGCGCGGCAATCGAATGGGCCATCAAACCAGCTACCGCCGCGCAGAACAGGATCTCCTCCAGTGGCCGGTCCCTGGGGATCAACGGAGGGCGAGTCAGCGTAGTATTTGCCATTGAAGTAATCCTGAACCCAATGCCAGACATTCCCGTGCATGTCATACAAACCCCAGGCGTTGGGCTTCTTCTGGCCGACCGGATGGGTGCGCATTCCAGAATTCTTGTTGAACCAGCCTGCCTGTTCCAAGTCCGAATCCTTGTCGCCCGTGTGGTAACGCGTCGTCGTACCCGCCCGGCAGGCGTATTCCCATTGCGCTTCCGTTGGCAGACAGATGTTTCTGCCCGTCTTCTTCGCCGCCCATTTGCAGAACTCCTGGGCGTCATTCCAGGTGACCACGCATACGGGATGGTTGTCCTCTTGCGCGAAGTTCGGCTTCATCCAGTTGACGCCGGAAACCTCTTTCCACCCGTTATCCCAGGTCCAACTTGTGTTGCCAGCTCTCTCCGCTTCGGTCTGGAACTTCATGGCTTCAGCGAATGCCCGGAACTGCGCAACCGTGACATGAAACTTGCCCATGTAGAACGGCTTGCTGATTTTAACCTTGTGGGCTGGCTTTTCTTCCTTACCGCCTTCGTTGTCCTCCCCCATCATAAACTCTCCGGCCTTGATAAGCACCATCTCCATCTTCACGCCGCCGCCGAGGTCGAGCGACATGGCAGGTTCCAGGCCATGTTCCTTGGCATAAGCCGCCACGTCGGCAGGCGGGGGTTCGGGTTTCTGAATACTCGCTGCCGGTGTTGTTGGCGCTTCCGCCTTGGACGAACCGCACGCGACCAAAACGCGGAAGCCGCGAAGGGCAGTGAGCTCACCAGGGTAGTCCCATTTGCGTTGTGCTGAACGGCACACACACGGCGGATCATACCAGGAACCGCCTCGACGCACGCGTTCTGAGCCATTGGCCGGTCCCTGCGGATCAACAACCGGAGACTCCCCATAGTACTTGTCGTTGCCGAAATCCGCGCACCACTGCCACACATTCCCGGACATGTCAAATGCACCGCACCAACTGGCGTTCTGGTAGATTCCAACCGGTGATGTGTAAGCATAACCGTCGTTGTCGCCGCTGTTGCCCCCTCCCGTGTAACCGGTGTTGTAGAGTGATAAATCGGCATGGTTTGCCAATTTCCCGTTCCACCAATCGCCCCAGGGGTATTTCAAACCTTTCGGCCCTCGCGCCGCATATTCCCACTCGGCTTCCGTGGGTAAACGGAAGGTGCGTCCTGCCAGCTTCGTCGCCCATTCACAGAACCCCTGAGTGTCGTTCCAGCTAACGACCACGACAGGATGATTCTCCTCTTGCTTGAAGCCGGGGTCTTGCCAGTTGACGCCGCGCACGACCTGCCATTTGCCATCTCTTACCGTTTTACCTTCGCCGCTTTTCTCGGCTTCTGTCTGGAACTTCATGGCCTTGGCGAACGCCCGAAACTGCGCCACTGTGACAGGAAACTTTCCCATGTAGAACGGCTTGCTGATCTTCACCTTGTGGACTGGCTTCTCGCAGGCTTCTCCGTCGTCCGACCCCATCATGAACTCGCCCGCCGGCACCAGCACCATCTCCATCTTCACGCCGCCGCCGAGGTCGAGCGACATCTCCTTGGGCAAGGCTTCCGCCTTCGCAAGGACAGGCTCAACACTTGCCTTGCCGGTATCCGATTTCGGCGTTTCATTGCTTGCGCCTGTTTCCGATTTTGAGATTGGCGATTCGGATTTGCCGCTCATTGCCAGCGCCGCGATGAGCACCAGCAACCCCAACCCCGCAACGCCAGCGGCGATGTACTGCTTCCTGCCAAATCGCGGTTTCTGCAATCCAGCGGAATGCGGGACTCTTGGCGAAGCCGCGCCCTTGCGCAAGAGAGTTGCCGCCAGCGGCTCCGCCGGTTCGCCCTTTTTGCGGACAACTGCTGCTCCAGGCCGGGCCGCCCTTGGCCTGCCAGCCCCTTTGGACTGCGCGCCCCTCTGCCTTGTGGCAATCGTCGTCAGCGCCGGGTCCAGGTCCACGCTGGATGGCTGCTTGCCCTGACTGGCCAGTTCCAGGTCAACGAGCAGTTCGGCGCAGTTCGCGTATCGGTCGCCAGCGTCCTTGGCCATCATCTTCTGGATGATCTGCACGACGCCATCGGGAAGATCGTCGCGGATGTCCTGCGGGTTGGGCAACTGTTCCGACAGGTGTTTTGCAATGACTACGCCCGCCGTCGTCCCGCTGAAGGGCGTCTGGCCCGTAACCAAGTGGTACAGCGTTGCGCCCAACGAGTAGATGTCTGTCCGCCCGTCTATGGCTTTGTCACCACGGGCCTGCTCCGGCGAAATGTAATGCGGCGTGCCCAGCGCGGCCCCGGTTTGGGTCAGGTAGGACTGCTCGGTACTGCCGATGTTCTTTGACAAACCGAGATCAAGAATCTTGGCGACGAAGCCCTCGGAGAACATGTCCTCCTCGCTGCCATCTCCTTTCCCGCCAGGGACGAGGGGTTTGCAGATGAAGATGTTAGCGGGCTTGATGTCGCGGTGAATGATGTTGTGCTCATGGGCATGCTTGAGTCCGCGCGCCACCTGGATGACGACCGCGATGGCCTTATCCCAGGGCAGGTATTCCTCGCGCTTCAGGATTCTGTCCAGCGTATCGCCATCGCAATACTCCATGGCGTAGTAATGCGTACCGGCGTCCTCGCCGACGTTATAGGCTGTGACGATGTTGGCGTGGCTGAGTTTGCCGGTCGCTTGGGCTTCGCGGCGAAAGCGGGTGAGAAACTCGCGCTCCTCAGAATACTTCTTCGGCAGGACTTTGACGGCCACCTTGCGCCCGACGCTGGTGTCGTCGGCCAGAAAAACAGCGCCCATGCCCCCTTCGCCCAGCTTCTTCAGCAGCTTGTAGGGGCCAAGCTGCTTGGCCCCGCCATCCTGTTCGGCCTGAATCTTCTTCTCAAGGTTCTGGCGTTGTTCCTGGGTGATTGCGCCGATGCGAACGAGCGCGTCAGCAAGGCTCGTCGTCTGCTGGTTGCGCTGCGCCTCTTCCTGAAGGCGTCGGGCTTCCTCGATGCGCTCGAAGCTGACCATTCCCGCCTGCTGGACGGTGCGGGCGAAGGCTTCGTCAGGGACTTTGTCGGCCATAGTTTCCCCGCTCAACAGGTGTAACAGCGGCAATTATAGCGCGCCAGACAGGAAAAGGCAATGGCGGGGGGGTGCAGGTCAGTAAATGCGTGGCCCAGAGCGTACCGCGGGCGTCCCGCCCGCCTTCGTCCTCGCGCCCTGCCGGCCTGCCACGGGCGGGCGGGACGCCCGCGGTACATTTGCTGACATGCACCCA
>JBEKKG010000214.1:0-9594 GCA_050010835.1 Planctomycetota bacterium | reverse complement strand
ACCGGGAACTCAGGCATGGCGACAGGCGGCACCGGCGACGTGTTGGCCGGCTTGATCGGCGCGTTCATCGCCCAGGGCCTAAGCGCCTTCGACGCGGCCTGCCTCGGGGTGCATCTCCATGGCCTGGCAGGCGACCTGGCGGCCAAACGCTTGGGCGTCTGGTCGCTGCTCGCGGGCGACCTGGCCGAGGAGCTGCCCAATGCATTCCTGGACTACGAAAAGCGGCCTGCTGCGGTAACCTCCTGAGGGGGAAAGGAGGCGTGGCGATGTTGCAACAACCTCTGGCCAAGAAACTGGCCTTGTGCGGCCTCGTGATTGCAGGGTTTGCCCTCTTCGGCGGTATCGTGGGCCAAGCCTACCAAGTGCTTGAGCCTATGGCGACTATCATGGCCGGCTGCCTGGTGGCCCTCGCGATCGCCGAGGTGGGGCAACGCGAATGAACGACCAGCGGGAAGAAATGTCTTTTTCTTTTCTTTCGAGTTTCGGATTTCGAATTTCGAGTTTGGCTGCGGGCTTCTGCTTTTTCCTTTGCCCTCTCGTTCCGGCTGCCGCTGAGGTCCCGCTGCCTCCCGGAAAACCCGCGCCCGGCATGGAGCGGGGCACATGGTCCGCGGAGGCCTGGGGCAACCCTGGCACCGTGGAGAAAGTCACGGCCGATGGTTTCGCGCTGCTCAAGCTGGGCTTCACCGGCGGCCCCAAGGACAAGGTGGTTTTCAGCCATCCGACTTGCTTCGGCGTGGCCCAGGCCGGCAAAGTGCGCTTGCACCTCTTTGCTCCGGCCGAAGAACAACCGTTCGTCGCGCTGGTCCTATGTGCGGGGCCGGCGGGGCGCTGGCACGAAGGCCGGCCCGCGCAGTTGCAGAAGGGCTGGAACAAGCTCGAATTCGCCGTGGGCGCCCATGAATGGAAGACGGAAGCGAACGGCTGGAAGTACACCGCCGCCGTGGAGCCCTGCGACGATATCCGCGCCGTGAACCTCGCTGTCTATAATGGCTCCCGCGCGGGCGCCGTTTATGCCGCGGGTCTGGCCTACGACCTGGACTCGCGCGGCGAAAGGATCGCGACGCTCATCGAAGATCTGCGCAGCAGCAACCGGGCGCAACGGGAGCAGGCCGAACAAGGGTTGCTGGCGTGCGGCAGGCAGGTGCTGGAGCCGCTCAACCAGCTTGGGGACGACGAGCCGTCCCAAGTATTACTGCGCGCGGCCTGCGTGCTGCGCGATCTTGAGCAACCCAAGGAAGACGCCTTGGGGAAGCCGGAGCAGAAGGAAGGCAAGCAGCAACCGCCCAGTGGCAAGAGATAGCCAACGCCCGAGGAAAAAGAAAAAATTGAAAATTGAAAATTGAAAAATGCAAATTGAAAATTGGTAACCGTTCAGTTGCGGGTGCATGTCAGTAAATGCGTGGCCCAGAGCGTACCGCGGGCGTCCCGCCCGCCTTTGTCCTCGCGCCCTGCCAGCCTGCCACGAGCGGGCGGGACGCCCGCGGTACATTTGCTGACATGCACCCTTCAGTTGCCTGCAATGGGAGGAATGGGAAGTATGGGAGGGATGGGAGGACTGGTCATCATTTTGTCCCATCTTTCCCATACTTCCCATTCTTCCCATACTTCCCATTCTCTGTCCCGCGGACGCGGGGAAGGCCGGGGTGGGACTGGACGGTTACAGATTTTGGATTTTGGATTGAACGACACACGCGGTGCGGGACAGAACCAATCGAAAATCGAAAATCAAAAATCTAAAATCCTTTTGACGTCCGCGCGCTCGGCCAGCAGTTCATCAGTGGTAATCTTGATCTTCGCCTTGGCGAAGTCGTCGAGCACGAAGCCGGGGAGGACCTCGCACCTGGCGCCGTCGCTGCGCACGGGGAAGCCGAATTGCAGGCCTTCTGGAATGCCATATTCGCCTTGGCTCACCACCGCGAGAGAGGCGCAATCGCCGGCAGGCGTGGCCGTCCTGATCGAGAGGATGGAGCCGATCGCGGCGTTGGCCGCCGAGGCCGCCGAAGACAGCCCGCGAGCCTTGATCACCGCCGCGCCGCGTTTCTGCACCGTGGACAGAAAGTCCCCCTGGAGCCAGGCGTGGTCGTGGATTACCTCATAAGCCGGCCGGCTGCCGATGGTGGCATTCCTGGCGTCAGGGAACTGTGTGCTGGAGTGGTTGCCCCAGATAGCCACGTTTGCAACCTGCTCCACGGGAACGCCGGCCTTCCTGGCAAGCTGGGTTTTCGAGCGGTTCTGGTCCAACCGCGTCATGGCAAACCAACGCTCAGCGGGAATCTCGCGCGCGTTGCTGCGCGCAATCAGGCAATTGGTGTTGCAGGGATTGCCGACCACGAGAATGCGGACGTCTTTGGCGGCCACGGCGGCCAGGGCCTGCCCCTGGGGCTTGAAGATCTTGCCGTTGGTTTCCAGCAGATCGCGGCGCTCCATCCCTTCCTTGCGCGGGAACGCCCCGACCAGCAGCGCCCACGAGACGCCGTCGAAGGCCTTCTTCGCGTCGGCCGTGGCCACAACATCCGCCAGAAGGGGGAAAGCGCAGTCGTCGAGTTCCATCACCACGCCTGCCAGCGCCTTCAGCGCCGGCTCGACTTCCAGCAGCCGCAGGACCAGCGGCTGATCGAGCCCCAGCATTTGCCCCGAAGCAATCCGGAACAGGAGTGCGTACCCGATCTGCCCCGCCGCTCCGGTCACAGCCACATGCACAGGTTTCTTTGTTGCCATGATCTGCACCTCCCCATAATGCCCGAAGACCATAATGCCATGCACATCCGCCATTGCAAACAGAGAGGGAAAGGAATATCATTAAGTAAGGCCGGGCCGCTACTGTTGAGGACGCTTATGAGCATCCACGTGCAGCTAGACAGGGAGAAGTTGGCTGAGTTCTGCCGCAAGAACCATATCCGCAAGCTGGCTCTGTTCGGCTCAGTCCTACGCGACGATTTCCGTCCCGACAGCGACGTGGACGTGTTGGTTGAGTTTGAGCCGGGCAATGTGCTGGGCTTCAAAATTTTTCGCCTTGAGGAGGAACTGTCCGCATTGCTAGGCGGGCGTAAGGTTGACCTGGTAAACCAGAAATTCCTTAACTGGCGCATTCGAGAGCGGGTGCTTGGCGCTGCGGAAACCCAGTATGCCGAAGGATGACCTTGTCTATGCCGGCCACATGCTGGATACCGCCCGCGACGCCCGTGCAACTGCGCAATATATAGAAATGATCTTGATCTTCCTGGCAGTTTGGTGATCGATCAGCAATGTGGAGAAGAAGAAGCCAGCGTCTTATACGGAAACAGTCGAGCAAATCAACCCGCTTGAAGGGTTAGCTCAGGAGCCAGGAGCGCTGGTGCCGCTACGTTGCGTCTTCCGCGACGAGGGGCGTGGGATCTGGCTGTACCACGGGGACTGCCTGGAAATCCTGGATGCCATCGCCGCGAAGCACCCGGACGGCTGTTTCGACATGATCTTCGCTGACCCGCCGTACTTTCTGTCCAACGGCGGAATCACGTGCCACGCAGGCCGTATGGTGAAGGTGGACAAGGGCACCTGGGACAAGTCCCGCGGGCCGGAATTGAACCACGAGTTTAACACTGAATGGCTGCGGCGCTGCCAGAAGGTGCTCAAGCCCAACGGGACGGTCTGGGTGACTGGCACCCACCATGTCATTTTCTCGGTCGGGTACGCCATGCAGCAGTTAGGGCTCAAGATACTCAACGACATCGCCTGGGAGAAGCCGAACCCCCCGCCAAACCTGTCGTGCCGGTACTTTACCCATTCCACTGAAACCGTCATTTGGGCGGCGAAGAACGAGGACAGCAAGCACTGTTTCAACTACCAGCTTATGCGCCAGACTGCCGGCGGGAAGCAGATGAAAACTGTGTGGCGCATTCCGCCGCCAGCGAACGGCGAGAAGGTCTTTGGAAAACACCCGACGCAGAAGCCGGTGGCCCTTGTGGAGCGTTGCCTGCTCGCCTCCACCAACCCAGGGGACTTTGTGCTTGACCCATTCATGGGCAGCGCCACGACGGCCGTGGCGGCCGTGAACCTTAAACGCAAGTGCGTTGGGGTCGAAGCAGACGCGACCCATGCGAATACATCCGTAAAACGCGTACAGGCGGCCTTAATGGAACCCGGGCTTCCATTGTCGAATGAGGGGGGTGTAGATACCAAGCTCATTCCGTCTGCACAAAGCGTCGCGGAGGATGGATGAAACACCTACGCGAACAAGAGACTATTCTTGGCTGCAAGTCGGCTGACGAGGTGTTCAGCTACTTCCAGCGCACGCTGGCCGACTCGATCAAGTTCTGGACCTTCTTCGTCAACTGGACCAAGGTAAATGGGAATGTTGCAGAGTACGAGATTGATCTGAACATGCTCAACTACCTCGTTGGCAAGAACGATATCGAGGCCGCCTTCCGGGAACTGCTCGCACGACGGCCAAGTCTCATCAGGCTTATTCCGGTGCTCTTGGCATGCCGTTATAACGACTTTTCCATCCTCACAGGTTTTGCCGATGGCGGGCCGCAGTACGAAAGGTTTGATTTCTCTGGGGCACGTCCGCTATCGCCAGCGGACATACAGGCCGCATGCCATTTCGCGGATAAGACGGGCCTTTTTGCACTGTTTCAGTCAAAGAAGCTTAGAAGTGTGGTTGATTACGTATTGGGCGTCGAAGTTGGGCTTGATTCAAATGGCCGCAAGAACCGCAGCGGTACGGCCATGGAGGATCTCGTTGCTGATCTGCTTGGGAAACTGTGCAAACAGAACGGGTGGCCCATGCTGCCCCAAGCCACTGCTGTTAAGATGAAGCGCGAATGGGGCGTGAACGTCCATGCAGAAGACGCAGCGCGAAGTTTCGACTTTGCAGTACGAACACCGAGCAGAGTTTTCCTGATCGAGGTGAACTACTATTCTGGCGGAGGAAGCAAACTCAAAGCCACTGCCGGAGAGTACCGCGACCTTTTCTCTGTAATCACGAGACAAGGCCACGGATTCATCTGGATTACCGATGGTTTGGGTTGGCAATCGGCCCTAGCGCCGATACGTGAAACGTTTGACAAGACCGATTATATCCTCAACCTGCAAATGGCCGGCTCGGGTCTGCTGCACGCGATCCTTGCTGGCAAAACTGGTTAGGAGCCTTGCCACGTGTACCCCGTGCGGGAAGACAGGTTCGCCACAGAGCCGGGTCGTCTCCCAATCGGCGTCCCCCGGCGGAACCAACGAACTGGGCTCCCTCATTCCCTCTATTCCGTCAGGAACACCGGCACTTCATTCCGCAGCGGCACGTTCACCTTGCCCTCTGCCGGCATAAGCTTTTCGGTATCGCCCATCAGGCCGGTGAGCAACATGGGCTTTTCCGCAGGTACATTGGCGGTCTTGTCGCCGCCGACGCTCCAGAGACAGATCGCCTCGCGGGCGGGGACGCCGGCGGTACCCGCGAAGCGGTATGCGATGAGGCCCGGGCCGAGGTCCAGAGGCCGGTCAACCTGGAGGCCTTGCAGCACCCGCGTCATCGTCGAGTATGCGCGGTACGCGGGCTTGGGACGGAAATCGCGCGTGATGATGCCCATGTTGTGCTCGAAGTTCAACGGGTCGCTGCCGTCGTTGCGGAAGTCATACCAGGAGATGTTCGGGGCGGCGCCGGAGGCGATCGCGTCAACGTAGGTCCGCGCGATCAGCTCGGCCTGCCGCCGTTGCGTGTTCACCTGGAAATCCATGGCCATGCTGTTGTGCGGGGTGTGCGTGGCCCAGCCCATCTCGGTGATCCACACCTGCCGCGGGGCGCCGTCGGCAGGCTTCACGAGCTCGGCCACCTTGTGCAGATCGCTGATGAAGACCTTGTCGTCAAGATGCCCGCGATAGGGATGAATGGTCAGGATGTCGAACGGGGCGCCGAGCTGCATCGTGCGCTTGATGAAGTTATGGTCAATGCCGGCGGTCGAACAGCCCAGCACCAGCGCTTCCGGGTTGGCTTTCTTGATTGCGAGGTAAGCCTGCTTGAGCAGCTCCGCGTACATGTCGCGCGGCCCCTGCCAGAAGAAGATGTTGGGCTCATTCCAAACTTCCCAATGCTGGATCTGGCCGCAGAAGTGTTCCACGGCCGCCGTGGCGAAACGGCAGTAATCCTCAATGCCTTCCGGCGTGTACGGCTTGGTCCAGTTGCTCCAGCCGTGCAGCAGGCCGTAGATGGAAATTCCGTTGCGCGCGGCGGTGGCAACGAGCTTGTCGTAGAAGGACCAGTCGTACCGGCCCTTCTGGTGCTCGACCCAGTCCCAGATGAACTCTTCGCGCGACCACTTCACGCCGGCGTCCGCGCCCATCTTTGCCGCGCGTTCCATCTCCTGCAAACCTTTGTTGTCGTGAGGGTAGCGGTACAGGTACAGCCCCATCCCGAAGGGCGACGACGGTTCGAGCCTGGCCGCGCCCTCCGCGGCGGCGACCGGCGCCATGTAATACGCCTGGACCGCCGGCACCTGCTGCTCCGGCACGGAGAGCGTGAACTCGGCTTCGAGGAACTTGTGCTCGCCCTGCGGTTTGGCCACGGCGACTTCAAGGGGTTCCGCGCCGGGCGGAATCGCGACCTGGCGCGAGCCTTCCTCAATGGTCTTGCCCGCCCAGTCGCGAATCTGCCAGCGCATTCCGCCCTCCAAGGGCGCGCCGGAGAGCGAGCGCACAGCGGCCACGAAATCGCTTTTGTCTTCCTGCTCGCGCAGTTGCGCCAGCATGGTAAGGAGGCGGCGCGCGGAACACTCAGCTTCGATCCGGACATCGAGCAGCTCGATTTCCCCCGCGTCGCGCTGGCCGTTGCATTCGAGGAAGAACCCCGTGATACGCAGCGGGCCGTGCAGGCGGCCGTCGTTCTCGCCGCCGTACCACTTCCACCCTTCGCCGGGGGGAGCGGGCGTGACGAACTCCTGCTCGCCTTCTGCGCCGGCAACTGCTTTCGCTTCGCCGATGCTGCGTTCGAAGGCCATGAAATGCGTGGCCAGGCGCAGCCGGGCCGTGTGGCCGGGCGCGCCGCCGCGGAAACGAATGCGAAACTGCCTGGGCGTGCCCAGGAGTGACGTGTCGTGGGGAGTGATGCCAACCCACTCGCCGCCCTTGCTGAAATCGAACTGCCACTTCTTGCCGCCGAGCCTTGATTTCGCGCCCTTGCCGTCGGTGTAAGAGTGCCAGCCCTCAGCAGGCTCGAAGCGCGCTGCCGTGTAAGTCCACACGGGCATTGCCGGCTTGCCTTCGACCAGGCGGAGGTCGTCAAAGAACAGCGCGCCTTGCTTCTGGCCGTTGTTTTCGACCAGCAGCGCAATCTGGGTGGGCGGGCCGTGCGGATTGCCGTCGTTCGCACCGCCCCAGTGGCCGCGCCAGCCGAAACATTCGATCTCGACATCGGACCACTCGCCTCCGGGCGCCGGCTCCAACCCCCTTTGCAGCGTTTGGCCCGTGGGGTCCGTGTAGCGGAAGGTCAAGCGATTGCCGGCGGGGTTCTTGATCCAGACGCGGACGGCTTTGATCTCCGGCGCGCCGGTGAGCTTCAGAATTGCCGCCACGTAGTTGCCGCCGCCGCTGAAATCGAAGCTCAGCTTCCCGCCGTACTCGCCTGCGTGCGCGGACTCTTTGTCCCTTTCGAATGAGCCTTTCGCGCCGGGGAACTCGGGGCCGTTGGAGAACTGCCAGCGGCCCTCCTGCCAGGCGGCATCGAAGTCTTCGACAAGCTGGACCTTGGCTGGTTCCATAGCGTGTCCCTTCCAGCAGAGGCCGGCAGCGGCGATGACGAACGCCAATCCGCAGGCCGTGTGTGTGCGCATGAATCAATCCCCCGGCAAAGGATACACCGTTCCACGCTTCAAAACTCGAAACTCGAAATTCGAAATCCGAAGGAAAGAGAAAGGGCCAGAAGGAACAAAACAACGTCCTCGCCGCAAGGGGCATGTCTTGGAGTTTCTGTATTTGGAGTTTCCTTCGGATTTCGGATTTCGAGTTTCGGATTTGGTTGGCAGATTCAACTTGAAACTTCAAACCTGAAACTTGAGACTCGCAAGGCCATGGGGACCTTGCCCTTCGGGCCGCTCAAGCGTTTTGGCGTCTTCGGCGGCTCCTTCGACCCGGTACACGTGGGCCATCTCTCGATGGCCCAACAAGTGTTCAACGCTCTGCGGCTTGAGAGAGTGATTCTTATGCCCGCCGCCACGCCGCCGCACAAACGCGACGGCCGCGAGCTGGCGCCCGCCGCCGACCGGCTGGCCATGTGCGAGTTGGCGGTGTTCAACATGCACGGCCTGGAGGTCAGCGATTTTGAGCTGCGCAAGACCGGAGTCAGCTACACTGTCGAAACCGCCCGCGCCCTGCGCCAGGCGTACGGCCCGGCGGCGCAGATCCACTTTCTCATCGGCTCCGACAGCCTGGCCGAATTGCCGCATTGGTATCAGGTCCAGGAACTGCTCGGCCTGGTGGACTTCGCCGTCGTCGAACGGCGCGAAGCGCCGTTCCAGGACTCCATGTGGAAGACCATCCGCAAGGCTCTCGGCTCCAAAGCGGAGAAGCAACTGCGCAAAGGCGTCGTCTCCGTGGAGCACGTGGATGTCAGTTCCACGCTGGTCCGCCAACTGCTGCGCAGCGGCGAGAGAATCGCCGGGTACCTCCGCCGCGACGTGGAGGACTACATCCGCACCAAGGGTCTTTACGGGGCCGCACCTGCGCTCTGGAGCAGGGAGCAGGTCTCCGGGACATGACATTCACCACAGAGACACAGAGGCACAGAGAAGGACAGGAACTGGACAGATCACCATGTTTGGGCAATCCAAAATCCAAAGTCCTTTCTCTGTGTCTCTGTGCCTCTGTGGTGAAATGTCTTCAAAGCCCCACGACCCGCGCTCCGCCGCTGGGCGCCAGCAGGAGCGCGCCGCCTTTGGCGTAGGGCCCCATGGCCTTGGCGTACTCGGGGAACGCCTTCGTCTTGAGCAGGGCCAGAACCGCGCCGCCGAAGCCGCCGCCGACCATGCGCGCGCCGACGCAGCCGCGGTCCTTCACGGCCTTGGCGCGCAGTTGCGACACCAGTTCATCCAGTTCCGCGCAGCTTACGCAGTAGTCCTGCGCCAGGCTGTGGTGGCTGGCCAGCAGGAGCGCGCCGAGTTCCCCCACGTCGTTGCGGCTGAGCGCGGCGGCAAACTGCACGACGCGGAAGTTCTCACTCAGGACGTGGCGGACGCGCTTGTGCTCGTTGGCCGTCAGTTTGTGAGCGTGCTTGAGCAGGTCTTCAAGGGAAACGCCGCGCAGGGTCTTCCTCTTCATGACCGCGGCGGCATGTTCGCATTCCGCGCGGCGCTTGTTGTACTCGCTGCCCGCCAGCTCATGGCGCACGCCCGTATCGAAGAGCGCGAAGCTGTAGTCCTTGAGGGCGATAGGCACGTGCCTCACGTCCATGGACTGGCAATCCAGCAACAAAGCGTGCCCAGCCTTGGCGCGCCCCACCACAGTCTGGTCCATGATGCCGCAACGCACGCCGGCATACCGGTGCTCGGCCTCCTGGCACGCGAAAGCAAGCGCCTCGGATTTCATCTTCCTGCCGGCAAGCGCCAGGAGCGGGACGGCCAGGAGGTTGAT
>JBEKKG010000213.1:0-9621 GCA_050010835.1 Planctomycetota bacterium | reverse complement strand
CCGTGCCGTATATGCGGTTGCGGCATGACGACCGTGAAATGGCGCGTCGAGAAACTGCTTTCCGTCCCCGAGACGGCGGTGATTGACACGGGCACGCGGCAAATTGTGTACGTGGAAACCGAACCGGGCGTGTACGACGCTCGGACTGTGGCCCTCGGCCCGCGCGCTGGGGCCTGGTATCCCGTCCTCAGCGGACTGACTGCCCGCGACAAAGTTGTCACGCACGGGTCTTTCCTGATTGACGCCGAATCCCGGCTCAACCCGGCCGCCGCGGCGACATACAGCGGCGGGGCAAACAGGCCGCAAGGACATGAGGGGCAGGAGAAGGCGGGGCAGGGACACCAGCACTGACGCGAGGACACGGAGACTCGGGGACGCGGAGATGTCTTGGGGAGGCGAGATAGAGGATGCGCGTTTATCCAACGCGCCTTGCCTTCTCAAGCCAAGCCTTCATTTTCACTGCTCCAGCCTGTGACTTGGACTTCGCGGCGACAGATTGTGCCTGAATCGCCTCACGTAAGGGGACTTTATTTTTGCGGGCGAGCAGAATATACTCTAACGCCTCCGGCTGTTCTGCCCACAGCTTGTATTCCTCGCCAGAGAACCCCAGGTAATCTCGCAATGATTCTTTCGCATTGCTGTCATTATGCCACTTGGCGACAAACTCGTCTATTGCCTCTGGGAGGACCTCACCGGCAAGGCACTGTTCGATGAATGACTTAGACATTGATCTTCCTCCCTTTTACAGCCTCACCAACGAGATTCCCCGACTCGTCAAAAACTCCGATGTGGTAGCCCTGCGCATTATATCCTTCGACGTGGCCGTGCAATCCGTCCCACACGTAAAGGCGCTTCTTGTTCGCCGACCTGTAGACCTTCTGTCCTCCACGTGTAAAAGGCGATTCAACATCATGCAAGAAACAGTCCTCTGGCATCGCGATGTACGCCACATCTAACCCCTCTCGCTGGACCAGTATACAACCTTTGCCAGGCCTAAGCAACACCAAGCCTGTCTTGGAGCGCGGGCAACATCCCCAGCATTTTGGCATTTTCCAGATACAGTTCGACCGCTTCCTGGAGGCGCTTCTTGGCCTCCTCGATGTTCCAGCCAAACGACGATACGCCCAGTTCCGGGCACTTGCCGACGACTTGTTTGCCCTCCTGCCAGAATACTGCTGACAAGCGGTAGAACGTGCCTCTGGCTTTCATGGCGCCCCCTTTCTCTCTGTCAGGTTAAGAGCTTCAGGCGACCACGCAAGGAGATTCCCGGACCACACCCGCGAACTTGAGGACTTGAAGGAACGACTTGCGGAGCACAATTCAAAGAGGTAAAGTATAAGCATGAGCAAGGCGGAGATACTCGCAGAACTGCTTAAACTCAGCCCGGAAGACCGGCAGGAAATCCGCGCCAAGCTCACCGAGTTCGGCGCCGGCGAAAGCTTGCCCCGCGCGCCTCTGTGCGCGCATTCTTCGAACCGCGATACAGTGCCCATTGAAGCGCTGGCCACGCGAGAGGAATGGAAGGACTGGCACGCGGCGGCGAAGAGGTCCGCCAACAAATGGCTGGCTGAGAACCCATGAGTGCTATGAGAGTGGTGGTCTGTCCCCCTTTCCGTCTACGCCTGATCTGCGCATTCCTTGGTCTTGCGGCGGCATCAAACGTTACGGCCGCAACGCCGATCGACGCTGTTGATGCCGAGGTGTACGCCGTGTGGCCATTCGACGCCCAGGAAGCCGCGCGTCGACAGGAGGCGACCGCCAAGAAGTTAGGCATTCCCAAAGATCTGAGCATTGAGATTGCCCAAGGCGTAGCCATGCAGTTTGTCTTGATCCCTGCGGGAAAATTCATGATGGGCAGCCCGGCGAACGAACCCGGCCGACAAGCCGACGAGGGTCCTCAGCATGAAGTTACCATTTCTAAGCCATTCTATATGAGCCGGTATGAAGTGACCTGCGAGCAGTATGCCCTGGAGCCATTACCCGGGAACAAATCAAGAAATCAGCCCAAAGAAATCTTGTGGATCACGGCCCTGAATTTCTGCGTTTTCGTTGCAGAGAAAACTGGCCAAAAGATTGACTTGCCCACCGAAGCCCAATGGGAATACGCTTGTCGCGCTGGGACCCAGACGCCATTTAACACCGGAGTAACTCTTACCCGGGATCAATCCAATGCATTTGGTCTATTTAACATGCACGGTAATGTGGAGTGGTGCAGAGATCGTTACGACCCAAAGTATTACCAAAAGTCCGAGACTAAAGATCCACAAGGCTCTACATTCAGATTTGGTCAACTCGTTATCCGTGGCGGCTATCCCAAATGTGACCCCGGCGACTGTCGCTCCGCGAAGCGCAAGGAGGGCAATTGGTATGCGTGCGGCTTCCGAGTTGTTATTAGACTGCCAGAAAAGGCCGATTATGCCCCCCCAGATGAAAAAGCGCGTAAATTATTTGAAGCCGCCAAGTCCGTCAACGAGGACGATGAACGCACTTACCAAAGGATACTGGCCGAACTGATCGCTTTGGGCGACGCCGGCAAGCCAGCGATTCTTGAAGCAACCAAAGACCCCAAGCCGTTTGTGCAAAAGATGGCATTGGCCGCCTTGAGTTACGTGCCGGAGCAAAGCGATATCCCGCTATTGCTGACAGCCCTGCTCGATCAACGCTATCTGGGACTGGGACCGTATGAATGGCGTGACTCGACGGAACTCGCGCTCAAGACGATCGGGGCAGAAGCGATGCCGCAGTTATTGGCCGCAGCACACGACCAGAACCCAGCACTGCGCTGCCGTGTCCTGCCGATCCTATACGAAATCGACCCCAAGGCCGCCGCGGACCCAGTACTCGCGATCGGAAAAGAAGACAAGGTTAAGTCAGTGCGATACACCGCTCTTCAAACCGCCCTCGAAAACGGGGACAGCCGGGCACTCGAAGTACTAATGGCCGCAGTTAGAGCCGACAAGGGGAAGTCGCAAGAACGATGTCAGGCCATGAAATGTCTCTTTCAGTTCGGCGGCAAGGCTGGCGCAGACCTCGTTATCGGTGAAATCGAGGGCAACCCTGCGGTAATGCCTTCTTTGGTTGATTACCTCAGATACGTTAAGCCGGGCGATACGCGTCTGGTTCCGTTCCTGATTGAAGGTTTGGATCGTGAACGGGACAAGATTGACGAGTGTTACTCAGTTCGCTGCTGGTGGGCTCTTCAGAACTACGAGGACGATCCACGCGCCAGAACTGCATTGATTGCACGCGGTCTCAAGCTGCGTCCCGACTTGCGTAACGAAAGCGCGGCACGACTGATTGAGATGCTTCATGATAAAGACTCAAGCCTTGCCGCCGAAGCTGCTCACACTCTGGGCACACGCCGCGAAAAAACCGCAGTCAAACCGCTTCTGGAACTGCTGAACGACAGACCCTACGACGACGAAGTAATAAGTAAAGTTTTGAGGGCCTTGGCCGCAATTGGCGATGAAGCGGCCGTGCCTCGCTTGCTTGAACTCTTCAAGGCCGATCGATGCGATGGAATGGCTTTGGGGGTTTTGAAAGCCCAAGAGGCGGTTGACCCGCTGATTCGGGCTGCCAATTCGTATGGGTATGGCCACGGGTGGGTCGATATGAGCGCGATCGAAGCGTTGGGACGCATTGCTAACGAGAAAGCGTTGGCCGCATTGCAGCGTATATTCCGAACCAGCGTCCACCAGTATAAGCGCATGCGTGCTTGGGACACGCTTCATCACAAAGGGCTTGAGGAAAAGGAATAACCGGGACGCGCACGAATCGGGCCCCGCGGCCCCATCTCAACTTGGTCTTAAGTCCAGGTCCGCGACAAGTATCCAGAGCGCATTGGGGACCTCGTTGTGGGCAATAAGACCTGAGCGTGCCAAGTCTTCGTGGAACTTAACGAGAACTCGTTTCCTGAGGTGGGGTTCAGCGCCGAAACCGGCGACAACTTCGCCGGTTTTCCCTATCAAGCGCCAGTAGTCTTCCGCGGCGCTGACGCCGCTTGGCGCCACAGAGGCTTGGTTAAACGTTTTGAGCGTCACCTGACTGCCCACCAGATTCATGTTCTTCCGCTTTCTTGTATCACCGCAGACCCGACAACTCCAGACTGAAACTGGCTGAACGCTCGCGAAGATATCGGATTTGAGCCGTTTTTCCAGTCCTAGTCCCGCTGGCTGGTCTTGGGGCGGTACGTGGGGCAGCGGCCCACGGTTGATTCATAGACGTTCAAGGGTTAGAATACCATCATGGACCGGACGCTTGCACTTTCCGATCTGCACCTGGGCCGTGTAACGACCTACGCTCACGCCCCGGAGATCCTTGCACCTCTGGTGCAGGGCTTCAGCCGCGTGCTGCTCCTGGGCGACATCATTGACCACTGGTACACGGGGCCACAGCAGGCCCAGGACCTCGAAGAACGCATCCTGGCGGTGTGCCGCGCGGGCGGGGCGAAGAAGGTCGTCTACTTCCGCGGCAACCACGATGTCTGCGCGGCCGAGGGCGAGGAATACGCGCTCTTGAACGGCATCCTGTACCTGCACGGACACGCCGTCTACCATCGCTTGAAAGGCACGGGCAGCGCCACGGCGCGCATTCGCGCTCTGAACTCCCGGAAATTCGGCCCGCGCCGCTCGGCCTCACGCGTTGGCCGGCACGTCTGGCGGGTGGTGGACCGCGTGTACGGCTCCATCCCTATGGCGCTGCTCCTTCCCCTGGCTTGGCCGTGGCCAATCGTGCGGCGCATCCAGGCGCTGGTGCGCGAAGTGGCGCCGCACGGCGGCGTGCGCGGCGTGGTGCTGGGGCATTCGCACCGCCCGGGCGTGCGGCTGGCGGGCGAGTTGACGCTTTTCAATTTAGGCGGCTGGCTCAAGAACACCCGCGCCTGCGCCTTCCTGCGCGAAGGCGACCGCGTGAAGCTGGTCCACATTGAGAACCGCAGCCATCATTTGCACTTCGGGCACGTCCTGCACGAAAGCGAGCTCGACTATTCACCACAGAGACACAGAGACGCAGAGAAGGCATTTTAGATTTTAGATTTTGGATTTTCGATTTTCATTTCTCAATGTTGGCCATCCAGTTCGTAGAGCGTGCCGTCTTCCGCGAGGACCAGCAGGGCCTCTACGCCGCGCCCGTGCAGGCCGGCCGGCGCCCAGAGCGTGCCCGGGGTGAGTTTCAGCGCACCCAAGGTTCCCGGCCCGAATACGGGGGCGCCTGCACTGCCGCCGCCGGGGTTGTCGTCCAACAGGAACGTCCCGAAGCCTCGATTAAGGAGCAAGAGCGGCCCGGCATCGCAGACGGCAAATAAGTCCAACCCGCGGGGCGTTTTATCTCCTGGCGCCGCGGGGCTCTCGCCAATGTGAAGTGCGGCGGCATGGAGATTCTTCAGCCCATTGCGGTACTTCTCGTTCTTGCGCCAGTCCAGGCCCGTGAGCCGCAGGAAGTCCGCGGGCGGTCCGCCGCCGGGGTCGAGCGCATACCGCACGATCCCTGTCTGCGATACGACCAGCACATGGAGCTTGCCGTTGTCGCCCCAGTCACCGAAGGCGGCAAAGACTTTCTCGGCGGCCTCGGCTTCGTCCCACAAGGATTTGGTCAGGCGCAGCGGCCAAGGCTTGTCCGGAGAACCCGGGTTCTCGAAGATGCGCAGTTCGCCGGCGTCAGACAGGAACAAGGCATCGGGCTTCCGATCCCCGGTGACGCCGGCCAGTGCTGCGGCGAGCGACCGGCCCTTGACGGGCGGTTCCAGCCGTGCTTTGGCCGCCACAAACTTTTTCCCCGGCCCTTGGTTGAGCCACAGAGTATCGTCCAGCAGCAAATCCAGTTTGCCAGCGCCGTCAATGTCGCCGCAGGCATGGTAACCGCCCTTAGTAGCGCCGGCCTCCGTGCCGGCGGGGACGCCGGCGGTACCTAATCCCCATTGCTCAGTGGCATCCTCGTATCCGTCGCCTGCGGGGAGCAACAGCCTGACGCCTGCGGCGGTGCCGGCCAGCAGGGCGGACTTGTTATCGCCGGCGATATCGGCGGCCATGATCCAGCGCGGCTTCTGGAGATTGAGCTGCGCCCGCTTGTGGACTCCTCCGGCGAAGAGCTTGCCGTCCCATTTGTTGAGGATCGTGAATTTTCCGGCCTTCAGGTCGTTGACCAGGCGCACCAGCGCGGCGGTGCTGCCGGGGAATCCCTGCTTCACCGTATCGTGGACTTTTACGACGCGCCAGACCTTCATGCCGGAGTTGGGCACCCCGGCAGCCAGGAGCCAGGTGTCCGCAAGGTGGATCGCGCCGTCGCTCTCGCCAAGGAAGAAGACCACTGGCTGCGCGGGGACGACCGTCTTGAGCAACTCCACCGGCGCCACGATCTGGACGCGAATCCGCTCGCCAGGCGACTTCCCTTTAAGCGCCTCCTGAATGTTGACCTCGATCACGCGGGTCTCGGCGCTGACACTGACGACACTGCCCACAAGCACCAGCGCGGAGGTCCTGTAGGTCTCCGCGACGGTCCATTCCACTTTGATGAGCGCCCGCACAGGCGCGGCAAGCGCCAGGATGACAGCACCGCAGACTACGGAGGTCCACAGCGCTCTGCAAAGCTGCTGTGCGGGGAAGAAGGCATGTCCGAACTTCATGATCACGGCCTCGTCTTCAGGATCGGAGCAAGAAAGCCGGCACGGAAAATTGGATTTGCTCCACATTGTGTGGGATAATAACAGTAGAGCGTTCATGGCGCGAGGAGAAGCGCACAGATGAAGCTTAGAATCATCATTGAGCAGGAAAAGGAAGGGGATTTCGTCGCGCGTGTTCCGTCCCTAAGGGGCTGCCTGGCTCATGGGAAGACCAAGGACGAGGCGCTCAGGCGCATGCGGGGCGCCATTGCACTGTATTTCAGCCGGCGTCAAGAGTCGTGGTAGACTTGCCGTTTCATAATTCTCATTCTTCCCATATTCCGCAGGCGGGGGACCCCTGCCCCACAAAAAGTTCAAGAATAGTTAAGAATTAGTTTATATTCTGGCCGTTCGCCGGTAATATCAACTGTACTGGGAAGGTGACAGTCCGGAGCAACAGGGCCTGGAGACAGCGATGAGAAACGGTGTTCCTCGCGGCGGTGGTTCTGCTCTTCTTCTTGTTCTGCTTGCGGTGCTTCCCGGGATCCTCTCGACCGCGCTGGCCCAAGAGGCGGCGGCCCAACCGCTCACCCCGGACGCTGCTGCCATGCTGGTGCTGGACAGTGCCCGCCGCGCCTATAACGAGGGCAAGTGCGATTTTGCCGCCGAGCGCTTCCGCGAATTCCTCAGGCAATACGGCGGGCATAAAGAAGCGCCCGCAGCTCACTACGGCCTGGGCCTGTCGCTCTTAGAACTACCGCAGAAGGACTACAATAACGCCATCGCCGAGCTGCAGCAGGTCGCTGGCAGGCAAGAGTTCAGCGACCGGCCGTTCGCCTTTTATTACTTGGGCGCCGCTCAGCGCGGGGTGGGCTGGCAGGCGTTGGAGCAGGCTGCAGCGAAACCGAACGAAGCGCAGAACTTCCGCAACCTTGCCGCGCAGAACTTCGGCGAAGCGGCAAAGAACTTTGCCGCGGCCGCGGAAGCGTTTGTGGGTCGAGCCGCCGCCACGCAGGGCAAGCCAGTGGGGCAGGCTGTTAGCCTGCCAGCACCCTCACAGGCTGGACAGCCTGTGCCACAGGAGGAGTGGATCGCCCGCAGCCGCACTGAGCAGTGCGATATGCTGCTGCGGCTGGAGAAATTCAAGGAAGCCGCGGAACTGGCTCAGAAACTGCTCCAGGACAAAGCCCTGGAGAAGAGCCGCTTCTACGAATTGGCGCTTTATCATCTGGGCTACGCCAGTTTTGTCTTGCGCGACTATCAGGCGGCCGGCCGCACGCTGAGTCAATTGGCGCCGTTCACGCAGGAATTCGGCGTCCATGCGCGGTATCTGCTCAGCCGCACGCACCACCTTGCGGGAGAACGTCCCGAGGCGGCAGCGGGGTACAAGGCCCTTCTGGCGGGCTATGAGCAGCAGAAGAAGGCAGCCGCGGAAGCCCTGAAGAATCCCGGCGCGCTCCTGCCACAAGAACGTGCGAGCCTGGAAACGCTGTTGAAAGGGCCGCCGGAGCACATCCTGCGCGCCACGTTCTACAATTCTCTGCTCCAGGCCGAAGACGGCCACTTCAGTGAAGCTCTGGAAGGTTTCAACGCGCTGGCGCAACAGAACCCGGGCGGCGCCCTGCTGGATGAAGTGCGCTTGCGCCAGGGCTACTGCCAGTTGCAACTGCGCAATTTCCCCGAAGCCATCAAGGTCTTCCAGCCGCTGGAGAAACATCCGCAGTTGGGGGACCGCGCCACCTGGTGGCTGGCCCGCGCCCAGGCCGGCGCCGCGGACCCGAACAACGCTCAGGGCTACGAGCAAGCGCTGCGGGGCGCCATTGACATGCTGAACCGCGCGGCTGAGCAGGCCAACCAATTGAGCCAGTCGGACCCCGAGGCGAAGGTCCGGCGCGCCGACATCCTGCTCGAAATGGGGGATACCCAGCAGTTGAACAAAATGTATCGCGAGGCCGCCGCCACTTACCAAAGGGTCGTTGGCGAGAACAACAACCCCGCTCCTGCGGATGCCGCCCTGCGCAGCAGCCAGTGCGAAGCGGCCTTGCAGCGCCAGGTGACGGCGCTCCAGCTTGCGGGACAGTACAAGGAATCCGATGAGCTTTGCCAGAAATTCGAGCAGGCTTATCCCAAGAGCACGCTGCTGGGCGCAGTCTGGTTCCGCGCCGCTGAGAACGCCTGCCTGCCCGCCCTGGCCGCGGCTAATGATCCCAACATGCGCAACCGCCGCCAGGAAGTGGACAAGCAGTTTGACGAAGCCATCAAACGCTACCAGCGCCTGCTGGCGAAGTACCCGGACTTCGCTTACACCAACCTGGCCCGCTACGGTCTGGCGACGGCACAATATCAGAAGGGGCAGTATGCTGAGGCCCTTGCAACCCTGTCGGCCATCCTCGATGCGGACCGCGCCGGCGAACTGTCCGGGGTCAACTACTTGATGGCCGACTGCCATGTGCGTCTGCTCCCTTCAGAGACCTTGGATGCCCTCCAAGCGGCCCAGATGATTGAGCGGGCTGAGCAGGCCACCAGGCTGCTGGAGAAATTCGCTGGCGCCCAGGGAAAGAGCCCCCAAGCGGGCGATGCGCTGCTGAAGCTCGGCTATTGCTGCCAGCGTATCGGCATGGTGCTGATTGACGCCGCGGAAAGAAAGAAGGCCCTCACCCAAGCCAGACAGACTTATGAACGGGTGCTTCAGGAATTCGGCAATAGCCCGGCCATGCCCGTCGCCGTGATGGAGCGGGCCCGCTGCATGGCGCTGATGGGGGAAGTGGACGGGGCCATCGGCGAATTCAACCGCTTCAATGGCGATCCGCTGAAGCAAAGCCCTGTGGCGCCGCTGGCCCTGATTCGGCAGGCCAGCCTGCTGCGCGCTCAGAACCGGAAAGATGAAGCCGTAAAGCTCATGGCCGGGTGCCGCAGCCAGTATGAACCAGCCCTCCAGAATGACCCGGAGCGCAGCCAGTGGATTCTGCTGATGCAATACGAGCAGGCTCTGGCGGTCAAGGAGACGGGAAAACCGGCGGAAGCAC
>JBEKKG010000212.1:0-9633 GCA_050010835.1 Planctomycetota bacterium | reverse complement strand
CCCCGGTGTGCCCGTCAGGGTCGCCGTGGTCCCGCCATCATAGGTCTTGTTGTTCGCCCCTATCCCCGAAACCGTCAGCGCCAAGGGGGTGATGTTCGCCGTCGTTGCCGGCTCGGTCAGGCTGTAGTCCCCGGCTTGCGCCCCTGTCAACGCCTGGCCGCTCACCGTTACAGTCTTGCCGGAGCCAGCATCCTTGTCGGCGAACGTCCCCACCGCCGTGCCGCTCAAGGAAACCGTGTCTCCGCTAAAAACGCCCTGCAGCGCCCCCGGTGTGCCCGTCAGGGTCGCCGTGGTCCCGCCATCATAGGTCTTGTTGTTCGCCCCTATCCCGGAAACCGTCAGCGAGAATGGGGTAATGCTCGCCGTCGTTGCCGGCTCGGTCAGGCTGTAGTTCCCCGCCTGCGGCCCTGTCAGCGACTGGCCGCTCACAGTTACCGTCTTTCCATTGCCCACGTCCTTGTTTGCAAACGTGCCCACCGCCGTCCCGCTCAGGGAAACCGTGTCTGCGCCAACCACACCCACCAGCGTCCCCGGCGTGCCGGTCAACGTCGCCGTGGTTGTGCCGTCATAGACCTTGTCGCTCGCCCCGATTCCAGAGACCGTCAGCGTCTTGGCCGTGATAGTCCCGGTGCCGACGGGGGTGAACGTCACGGCGTAGTCATTGCCGCCGTTGCCGTCGTTTACTGCCCCCGCGGGCGTCAATGTCTTGTTCGCGCCAGCGTTCTTGGTATCGAAGGCTTGGGTCCAGGACGCGGTGTCAGCGCCTTGCAGGACGCCGGACGTGATCGTGGGCACACCCACGGAAGTTGTCGTGCCGTCATAGGTCTTGCTGTCGCTCGCCGCCTTTACCGTGATTGCGTAAGCAGTGATGTTGGCCGTGGGCGTCGGCTCAGTCACGCTGTAGTCCGCGGCTTGAGGGCCAGTAAGCGACTGGCCGCTCACCGTTACGGTCTTGCCGGTGCCCACATTCTTGTCAACAAACGTGCCCACCGCCGTTCCGCTCAGGGAAACCGTGTCTCCGCTAAAAACGCCCACCAGCGCCCCAGGCGTGCCCGTCAGCGTCGCGGCCGTTGTGCCGTCATAGACCTTGCCGCTCGCACCTATCCCCGAAACCGTCAGCGCGAATGGAGTGATGTTTGCCGTCGTTGCCGGCTCGGTCAGGCTATAGTTCCCCGCCTGCGCGCCTGTCAGCGACTGCCCGCTCACAGTAACCGTCTTTCCACTGCCAACGTCCTTGTTGACAAACGTGCCCACCGCCGTGCCGCTCAGGGAAACGGTGTCTCCGCCAATAACACCCACCAGCGTTCCCGGTGTGCCCGTCAGCGTCGCGGCCGTTGTGCCGTCATAGACCTTGCTGTTCGCCGTGATCCCGGTTACGGTCAGCGTGGCCGCGGTGATGACGCCGGTCGCGCTGGGCGCAAAGGTATACGTGTAGTTGTTCCCGCTGTTGCCGTCGTTCACCGTACCGGCAGGCGTGAGCGTCTTGCCCGTGCCCACGTTCTTCGTGTCGTAGGTCTCCGTGAAGTTCGCCGTGTCGGTCCCCTGCAGCGTGCCCGCCGTGATCGTAGGCGCCGCCGCCGCACTCGTCGTGCCGTCATAGGTCTTGGTGTTCGCTGCCGCGGTCACGGTGAGCGGCGCCGGGCTGATGGTCAGCGTGCCAGTGTGTGTGCCTAGGTACGTACCGTCGTTGACCGTGGCTACAACGGCGTAGCTGCCGGCGTTCGTGGGGGGCGTGGCTGAGCCGTTATAAGTGAACGTCACTGTCAGTCCTAGCGGGTTGGTTGTGGCCGTGGCGGATTCGGGCGTGCCGTTATAAGTCTGGTTCAGGCTCCCCAGCGTTATTACCGCGACTTTGGCCATGGCACCGCAGATGAGTTGGGCCACACGTGTGTGCCCCGGGTAGACATAGGCCTCGTAATTTCCCGTATAGTAGGACTCGCCGTCGGGAGGCTGAGGGCTGGTCTCCAGCCAGTTCTCGCCGTGCATCTGGAAGTCGCCGTACGCGTCCACCGTAAAGACGTTCATGGTGTTGCAGAGGGTCTTCATCCCGAAATAGAACGGGTCCAAGGCGTTGAACGCTGTGACGCCACCAATCGTGCCCGGCTGGCAATTCAGCCCGGAGTGGAGGTACATGGCTTCGATCCCGGGGGTATGACGCAGCACCACGCCGTACAGGTTCTGATAGTTGCGGACAATCTCCGTGGTGAGGTTGAAGTTGTTCTCGTCGTTCGGGCAGACGTCGTTGTAGCCCCAGTCGGCGCCGATAAAGAGATCGGTGTTCGGCTGGTCGAAGACCAGCCACCCCAGCATACTCCCCGCTTGCCAGGACTTCATCGAGGCGCCCATCACTGACGGTTTCCCCCCGCTGCGGGAATTGTTCACCACGGTGATGTCGTTCGGGTGTGTTGTATATCCGAATTGAGTAACAAGCAGCCCCTGGAGTTGGGAGGGCCAGCACCTGGTGGCGGGACTGGGATTGTTTTTGCCCGCGCTTATGGCGGACCCCATGACGACAATCTTGACCGGCTGCCCGGCCCTCAGCTTCGTCACCGTGTTGTCAATTCCGGATCCGTTCGGCACAGGCGTGGGGGCCAGAGTAAGCCCATTGACAAAACGGATTTCGTCAATGTCGTAGTTCATCGCCGGAATGGCCGAATCGTTCCAGTACATGGTGTACGTGGGCGGGCCAGCCGGCCAAATATCCCCGTTGCGGAAGCCGATGCTGAAGATTTGCTTATAGTTATCTTCAATGGGGCCGAGAAAGTAGAATTGGTAGAACTCGCGCCACGGAATCACGACCTCCGTCCAGGTCGTCGTCACGGGGAACAGGGCGTAGTAATGGTACCACCCGGCGCTGTACATGACATCCAGGACCCCCCAATTCGTCGAGCCGTCACCATGGACCCAGAAAGCCAACCCGTCAAAGGAGTCGGTAGACCCCAACGTCTGGTAGTACGGGTCGTCGTTGTCGTTCCGAGTAATCATGCCGGAGCAGTTGTTGCCGGCAGTTATCGCTGGGAACGAGATGTTGATCGCGCTGCCATCGTGGCCGCCCGTCTCCGTCACACTCGGGTTCATTGTAGTAACGGGGCCCGGATGTTGCTTCGCCACCCACTTCGCGGCATTGCTGCAATCGGAGAGCAGCAATTGAGAGGTGCACACGGCCGCCCCCAGGCTGATCCAGCCGCCCGTGCCCAGCGCCGCGGAGTTCCAGTTCACAGTCAGCATCTGGCCTGCGCTGCCCGCCGCAAAGGTGATGGTGTAAACGCCATTCACGGTCACACCCGCGGTTGCCCCCGTTGTAAGGGTGGAATCCGCGACGGGTCCAGCGCTGCTGTCGCTTAGACTCAAGTACAACGTGCCGGTTGTCGCCGCCGCGGCCGTGCCGCTGTAAACGCCCACGTACACTTTCAGAGTCTGCACGGCAGTGGAGGCGGCCACGATAAACTGGAACCCATCGCCCACCGCCGAGCCACACGTCAACGCCGTCCCAGCGCCGGCGGCCTCGGTCTTCGCGGCAGTTGGCGTGCCGTCAGTCCAGATGAAGCCGGTCAGGTTCGTGCCGATATTGTTGGCGACCGGAGTGCCGCCAACCAGTATGTAGTCAGTGATGAGCCCGTTTACGTTGGCTTTCCGGTCCAGCCCGTGGACAGCACCGTTCCCCCAATGCACCCAATCAATCATTCCCTGGCCGCCAGGCAGCGTGGCCGTGGTATTGACAGGCGAACCCCCGGAATTGGCCGTTACCAAGAGATTTTGTGTCAAAGTCGCCGCGTGGAGTGACGATGCGAGCAAGAGCAGCGGAAACACCCTGCACATGCGCAGCGCTGCGCCCAACCGCGGGGCCTGCGAGCCAATGATGCGCCAACCACTGGGCACCAGGATTGTTGACGGCTTCATGACTGACACCTCCAGCACGTGGATCACGCCGGAAAATCATCTATTCCTTATAACTCTACCCCGGTTGGAGTCTTGAAGCAATACAAATCTCTCGCCGGATTGGGTGCATGGCAGCAAATGGAGCGCCGGCGTCCCGCCGGCCTATGCCCGGCGATGTAATGGCACGCTGACGAAAGCCGGCGGGACGCCGGCGCTCCATAAGAGACCTGCATTTGCTGGCAGGCACCCCGGGGGATTGGACGCCGAGTGCGTAGTCCTATTGCGGCAGCGGGCCGGAGTCCCTCTCCTCCGTGGGGAGAGGGCCGACGTGAGCGAAGCGAACGCGGGGTGAGGGGGCAAAGGGCACGTCTCAGCCGCCCCTCATTTCACACCCCCGTCAAGCTTCTTCGGCGGGAAGAAGAAGTGGTCCGTGTCCGGCAGTGTTAGCGCCTCATTGACCGGCGTTGAGTAGATGTAGGCGGGCGCGCTGGTGTAGCCATCGAGATTGCGCAGCTTGACAAGCGCTTTGCGTTGTTCGGCGGTGAGCGTCTTGTTGGCTTTGGCGAAGGCCGTCGCGTAATAATAGGACATCTCGCCGTCCAGTTCCCCATAGCGGCGGCCCAGCGCCAGGACTTTCTCCTTGTCAGCCTGGGCGCCCTTGAGGAACTTCCGCAGTTCAGTGGAGATGGCGCGCCGCACCTCAATGGCTTCCTTCAGCGCTTTGCGTTGGAGATCGGGGATGGCGGTGAGGTTCCGGCGCTGCCCCTCGTCCAGGATCTCCAGGAAGGCCTTCCCACTGTCGCCGGTCACAGAAGTGCTGATGTTGTAGTCGCGCTTGCCCATAGCGGGCATGTCCTTCATGTAGAACCCGCCGAAGTAGGTGCCGTGCCGCTCAGGGCAGAAATACGTGTCGGCCTCGACGGACCCGGCGTACCAACTGAAGAACTCGCTCGCGTAGGTCATATAGGCCACGTTGAGCATCTTCTCCGTGCCTCGGGGCAGCTTGTACTTCTCCATGTCGGCTTCAGGCCAGGTATTGAAGTCGCCGAACTTCATCTTGGCGAAACAGGCCTTCTGTTCCGGAGACAAGGACGTGGCAAGCGTGCCGAAGGCTTGAGCACGCGCGTAGCTCAGTTCCGCATCGAAGGCAAAGAAGCCGCCGACGTATTTGATCACAGAGTCTTTGTCAAGCCCCTGGCTTCCGGCAGGCACCTCGCCTTTCAACTCGCGGCAAAAGGCCTTGATGACGGGCCAGCGCCTTCTGGCGAGGTCATTGAATTGTGCGGCCTGCTGGCGGGCCAGGACCTCGAAGCTCTTGCGCTGTTCGTCATTCAGCGTCTGCAGGACGTTAGCGGCCACGCGGTCGAGAAACATGGGGTTATGGCCCTTGCCGGCTGCGTCTATGTCGCGCATGTACTGGAAGCCGAAAAAGTCGCAGACCTTGCCCGGCGGCATGAAGGTGCACGCGCCGAAATCGCCGGTGATGAAGGCCAAGCCGTTGAAGGCGATGGTGTGAAGTTGCGCCTGGTCCGAGGCGGCCTGCTCGAGCGAGTACTTCTGGGGTCCTTCACGCGGGCCGCGGCCGCCGTCGCGGCGCGGAGGAGGTTCGTCACCTCCATCACGACGCGGGGGAGGATCGTCGCGTGGCTCGCCTGCGCCGGATAGCGCGCCCGCGAGACAGAGCAAAGAGGCCACAGTCAAAAGAGCACACCCGCGCACTGCGTGTCTCGTATTCTTGCACATGTTCGTTCCCTTTCCTTTTGTCCAGACCTTTTCTTCCAGCCCTTCCGCTATTTCCCCAAGGCGCCTTTCGCGTTGGCTTTGATCGTGAATGGCAAGGCGCTCGTGTAATTCGTTTCTCCGATCACCAACTCAAGTTGCAGCGTCACGGCGCCGCTGGAACCCGTGGGCAAGCCGGCGGCTGCGAGTTCCATCTGGAAGTTGCCCAGCAAAGTGGCAGAGAATTTTACGGCTGACAGCGGCCTGCTCTTTGAGAGCGGGCTGAGCGCCAGCCGGCTCTTGCCCGACACTCCCTTGCCCTTCGCGTTAACGGTGAACGTCTGGCTTGCCGCGCCGACGGACAACGTCACCGCCGTGGCCAGAGTGGACGTGCCTTGGGGCAAAACGAAGGACCCGGACAGCGTCAGCGAATCGCTTCCGGAGGAGGGGAACTTGACTTGGAGGCTCTTCTTGGACACGCTGAGCGGCAAGCCGATGAGGACCAGCGTGCTGGACGCAGCCTGGTTGCCCTTTGAATCCGCCGCTGTGACCGTGACCGTGTAGATTCCGGACGTGGCGAAGGCGTGCAAAACTGCTGCGCCCGCACCGGAAGTCCCATCGCCAAAATCCCATGTATAGGTGAGCGCATCGCCATTGCTGCCGGCTGCTGCGGCGACGAAACTCACAGACTGCCCGGCCAAGGCGGGAGCCGGAGACGCCGAGGGCGGTGAGGTGATAAGCAGCCCATTTCCAAGGTTGAACAGGTAGTCGGTGTTGCCGATGTACGGTGCGAGGACGCTCTGGTCCGTGATGGGGTCTGAATAGAGAAATGGCGTCGTGCAGAGTGAATCGTCGAAGCTCGTCCCGTCCGCATAGGTGCCGGACATGATGGATTTCCTGAGGGCCGCGAGCTTGGTCTTCTGGTCGCTGGTCAACGTTTTATAGACTTGGGCGAAGACGGTGGCGTAGTTGTAGTTGTCCTCACCGTCCAGTTCGCCGTATGCGCCCGAGAGCGCGAGTACCTGAGACTTGACGGAATCGCTGGAGGCCGTCGAGACCAGCAAGCTGCGCAGCAAGGTGGCTATGGCGGTCCGCACCTGGACAATGTTGACAGTGCCGGCATAGAGATTGTTCCGCTGCGTGTCCACCAGGCTCGAAACCACTGCGGCCTGATCCTGCGTGACGTAGCCCTGCGAGCTGTCGCAGAGGGCGGCCCCCGCGGTGGCCGTGAGCTGCTCGCCGATGCTGTAGCCTTCGTGGCCGACAGCGGGAGCGTCCTTGATGTAGAACCCGCCGTAATATGTTCCGTGGCGCTCGGGGCAGAAGTACACATCCGCATTCACCGAACCGGCATGCCAACTGAACAAGTCGCCGGCGTAGGTCATCACGAGCACGGCGGAGCCCTGGGGCAGCGACTTCATCTTGGGCTGGATGACGGCCTGGTAAGCGGTGGTCGAGGTATCCGGCCAGGATTTCCAGCCTTTGCCCTTCATGGCGGCCAGGTACTTCGTCTGGGTGGAATTCATGGAATTGTAGATGTTGGCGTAGAGCAGGGCACGATCAAAGCTGATCTGGCCGTCTATGAGATAGAGTTCGTTGGAGGCCTTCTTCACGGCGGCGAGATCCAGACCTGTGGAACCGGAAGGAATGTCGCCGTCCAGGAGGCGGCGGAAGGCCTTCATCAAGGCGAAACGCTTGTAGCCGTAGAGATTGAACTGGTCCTGCTGGGCCACGGCGAGGGCAGCCAGTTGCGCAAGCTGGGCATCGGTCAGGATGTAGATGACGTTTTCGGCGACACGGGTCAGGAAGCTGGTGTTGTGGCCCATGTTGTCGGGGTCGTTGTCGCGCAGGTACTGGAAGCCCGTATAGTCGGCCACCTTGCCCGGAGGGAAGAAGGACTGGGCTTCCAGGTTCCCGGTCATCATGGCAAGGCCGTCAAAGGCCAGGGTGGAGCGCTGCCCCCCATCGGCGATGGTCAGGGCCATGTTTAGTACTCCCTGCGGCGGGGTTTCCGCGCCGGCTGCGGCGCCGGCAGGCAGTGCCAACATGCCGGCCGCCAAAACCATCCATGCTGCGCGTTTCATGGGTCTTCCTCCTTTTCAAAAAGTTCCGGGCGGCCCCCTTCGCTGGCCCCGCAGACATGCTCCACCTCTTATTGTCACGAACGAGCCCGCGCGATGACAGGAAAACCGCGTTTTCCCACTTTTTTTTTGTGACGGCTGCAACATTATCTTGTCCGCGAAGGCCGGCGAAGCGACAATGGGGGAATACATGAAATCCCTTTCCAATCGAAGAAAGTTCCTCGGAATCCTCGGCCCCACGCTCGCTTCGTGTCTCCTGCCGGCAATGGCGGAAGAAGACGATCGGGGCGAACACAAGCGCGGCGGCAAAGGCGGAGGCCGGAGAAAGGACGGTGAAGAGTATCTGTTACCGCCGGAACTGGCAGCCTTCGGGTTGTTGTCCCTCGTGCTCGGCCGCACCAGCGGCCGGTCGGCCACCGTCAGCGCCTTGGCAAAAGAAGCAATGGAAGGATATTTTGAATATGGCACGGCAGCGGGCAACTACGATCACAAGACCAGCTTGCTCGCTCTCCCAGCCGGCAAGCCGGTGGAGTCGGTCTTCGACAACCTGCAGCCTGACACCGCGTACTTCTACCGGCTGCAATGCCGCAAGCCGGGTGAAGCCGCGTTCAAGGCGCGGCCGGAGTGCCGCTTGCAAACGCAACGCGCCGCCGGCAGCGCCTTCACGTTTGGCGTTCAAGGCGATTCGCACCCGGAACGCCCCCAGATGAACGACCCGGAATTGTACGCCCGCACACTGCTCAACGCGGCAGCCGGGAAACCCGATTTCTATATTTGCCTGGGCGACGATTTCAGCGTGGACACGCTCCGGACGGTCACTGCGGACACGGTGGCCCAGCGCTACGCGCTGCAACGCCCGTTCTTGGGATTGGTAGCGCAATCCGCGGCGCTCGTTCTGGTCAACGGCAACCACGAACAGGCATCGCTCTTCAATTTCAAGCAGACGGACGTGCGCCATGACGTCGCAGTCTGGGCCCAGAATGCCCGCAACCGCTATTTTCCCACGCCCGCTCCCGACGGCTGCTTCAGCGGCGACAGTGAGCCGCTGGAACCTATCGGACCGTTGAAGGATTATTATGCCTGGACGTGGGGCGACGCGCTTTTCGTGGTTCTGGACAACTACTGGCACTCGCCCGTCCTCGTTGACAGCGCGTTCGAGGGGGGGAATGACGGCAAGCAGGGCCACGACGGGCACCCGGATCGCGACTGGTGGGCGCTCACGCTCGGGGACGCACAATACCGCTGGTTCAAGCGGACGCTCGAACAGAGCAAAGCCCAATACAAATTCGTCTTTGCCCATCACGTGCTCGGCTCCGGCCGTGGCGGTATTGAGGAGTCCGAACTGTACGAATGGGGCGGCAGGAACAAGCGCGGCGCTGAGGAGTTCGCTCGGAAGCGGCCCGGCTGGGAGTTGCCCGTTCATCAACTGATGGCCAAGCACGGTGTCACGATTTTCTTTCAAGGACACGACCACCTCTTCGCACGCCAGGAACGCGACGGCATCGTCTACCAGGAAGTGCCCAATCCCGCCGACCAGGGTTATGTGGCCTACAACCAGGAGCGCTACCAGTCAGGCGTGAAGCTGCCCAACTCGGGTCATCTGCGCGTCAGCGTGTCACCCGAACAGGTGCAGGTTGATTATGTGCGGTGCTATTTGCCGAAAGATGAAACCGACAAGCGCAAGACAGGCGAGGTGGCTTACAGCTACACGATCAAACCGAAAGGCGGCCATGCCTGACACGCATTATTCACCACAAAGACACAAAGGCACAAAGAGCAGCAGGGGAATGATTGGTTTTCACCTCAAGTTAATGTGCTCACTTTGTGTCTTTGTGCCTTTGTGGCGAATGATCCAGGCTAACCAAGGAAGATATGGACGGACTTGCCTCGCGCCGTCTGTGATGCTAGTGTTGCGGGCTGCATGAAAGGTATGCGCCGTGAAGTCACGCGAACG
>JBEKKG010000211.1:0-9667 GCA_050010835.1 Planctomycetota bacterium | reverse complement strand
CGCGCCCGCGCCGTTGGAGGGGAATTCCACGTTGAGTACGTGCTGGCGGTCGAGGAGGCCACGGTCGCGGTCCAGGTGTGGTCCCGGCCGGGCGCAGGGCCGCAGGGCGAACAGCCGCCGGCCGGCACAAAGACTTTTGACTTGGCCTGGGACCTGGAAATCCGCTCTGCGCAACAGAGCATCAGGATCCGGCAGAATACAACCGAGGCGCGCGACCTCGGCATTGCGCTGGACGACGGGGCGGAGAAAAGGCACCCGGCGGTCAAAATTGGCGCCGCGGTGTTGCGTGCTGCGCTGCTGAAGATTCATGCGCTGATAGACAAATCCCACGCGGAACTCTTCGGCGCGGCGGTGTTCTCCTGGTTCATCGAGTGCGCCGGCGCCTGGCGCTTCGATGAAGCCCTGGGCATTTACGAAGCGCTTATGAGCGAGGGCCACGCGACCATTCCGCCGCCGCGGCTGATTTTCAAGCGGCTCGCCAAGTCCAAGCCGCAGGGCATCGGTTCGTACAGCCGCGAGTTTCTGCCCTCGGCCCTCTTGGCTCCGCTGGTCGCCAGGCTGGAAAGCCGCTGGGAGAACGGCGAGCCGGAGACGGAGTTGCAGGTCACAGGCGCTGACGCCCCGGACTTTCTGAAACAGCTTGCGGAAGTGCTGGAGTTCAAGGCAGCCGGACTCTGCCTTAGCTGCTTGCGGAAGAAGTCCGAGGAAACGGGGGAAGTCTACGTCTACGGCGATTTGAGGTTCCGCTTCGTGGCGCAGGACGGTTCCGAAATCGTCACCGCCGCGCTCAGTCACGGGCAGAAGCGTCTGCTGGCCTTCTACTACTATCTGGCGGTAAACCCAAGCGTGGTGGTTGCCGACGAACTGGCCAACGGCTTCCAGCACGACTGGTTCAGCGCCTGCCTTTCAGCCCTGGGCGCACGCCAGGCCTTCCTGTCCAGCCCCGACCCGCTCTTGTTGGATTTCATGCCGCTTGAATCCGCGGAACAGGCGCAGCATAATTTCATTTTCTGCCGCCTGAAGGAGCATGCGGGCCGGCAGGCTTTGCACTTGGAGAACATCTCGCTGGCCCAGGCCAAGGAACTGTATGAGGCGCACGATCTGGGGATGCAGCATCTTGGCGAGATGTTGAAAGCGCAGGGGTTGTGGTAGTACTACAACTGCTTCTTGCCACAGAGTACACAGAGGACACAGAGAATATGAAAGAACAAGACCTCCTCTGTGTACTCTGTGGCTAAACGGCCGTTGTAGTAGTAGACTGTGCGGGACGCCGGGCAGAACGTGAAACACCAAACATGGAGGGAGAGAACATGGCCGAGACCACCGCACCCTTGCCGGGCACTGTTGTGGATGCCACCCTGCCCAATGGCCTGCGCTTTGTCGGGGAGCGCATGGAGCGCAGCGAGGCAGTAGCGCTGGCCGTGCGCGTCTGCGGCGGCTCCAAGGACGACCCGCCGAACAAGCTCGGCCTGGCCTCCCTGGTCCAGGAAACGCTCTTCAAAGGCACACGCAAGCACGATGCCCGGGCGCTGTCGGACGCCTTTGACTTCTACGGCATCCAGCACAACGAACAGACTCTCACGGAAAGCACGGTCTTGCAGTTGCGCTGCCTGCCGGAGCACCTGGGCAAGGCGCTGGAGTTGTTGCGGGAGGTGCTGTCGCAGCCCTCCTTCCCGGAAAAGGAATGCGCCACGGCCAGAACGCTGGCCGTGCAGTCCTTGAAGCGGCTCGAAGACGAACCGCTCAGCAAGGTCTTCGTCCTGCTCAAGGAACTGTACTTCGGGACCGAATGGGGCCACGTGGAACTGGGCCGTGAGGCTACGGTGCCCGAAGTCTCCCGTGCCGACATCGAGGCCTTCTGGAAAGCGCATTACATTCCCGCGGGCACGGTCGTCTCAGCCGCCGGCAAGTTCGACCCTGCGGCCTTGCAGCAGCAACTGGAAACGCTGCTGGCCAACTCCGGCCCCGCCTGGCCGCATGAGGAGCCCCCGCCGCCGCCCGCCGCGCCCTTGCGCCAGCATTCTTACAAGGACAGCCAGCAGACCCAGCTCGCCCTGGCGTTCCCCGCAGTGCCGCGCAGGCATCCGGCTTATTACCCCGCGCGTCTGGCCGTGGGCGTGCTGGCGGGAGGGATGAGCGCGCGGCTGTTCACGGAGGTGCGCGAGAAGCGCGGCCTGGTCTATGCCGTGGGCGCACAAGCCATGTCCCTGCGCCACTCAGGCGCCATATACGCTTTCGCGGGCACGACGGCCCCCCGCGCCGCCGAGACGCTGCAAGTCCTCAAGGCCGAACTCGCCCGCCTGGGGCAGGACGCCACCCAGGAAGAGACGGACCGCGCCAAGGTCGGCCTCAAAGCGCGCCTGTTGATGGACCAGGAAAGCACCTACCAGCGCTCCAAGGAGATGCTGGATGACATCTTTCTGGAAGACCGCATAGTGCCTGTGGGCGAGACTGTGCAGCGGATTGACGCGGTCACTGCCGAGGACGTGAAAGTCTATTGGAATTCCCACCCGGTGGAGCCTTGCGCAATGGTGGTCCTGGGGCGCGAGCCGTTGGGATGATTGTCTTTGTAACCGTTCAGTCCGAGCCGCGCGCGTAAGCAAGCGGCGTAGCACGGGCGTCCCGCCCGTGCGCATGGCCGGGACGGTCATGCTACCCGCGGGCCGCGCGTCAATAAGCCGCAGTCACCGCTCCCTTACGGTCGCGGCTCGGACTTAACGGTTACTATCAGTACGATCTCATTGGAGACCAGTTGCCCGCCGCGCCAGTAATTGGCGTCCAGGAGGCGCTGCTGGCCGGGGCGCGGGCCGGGACAATCGAAGTGTGCGCGCAGGCTGTACTTGCCCGGCTGGGGCAGGTCAATGTGCCCGTGCGGGAACTTCAGGCGCGTCTGTTCCTTGCCGTCCACCGTGGCGCGCTCCAAGGCCAGCTCCACGGGCAGAGGCGTGGCGCTCCACGCAGGCACCTCCCGCACCAGCGGCAGCGGCTTGCTCGCGCCAGGCTGCGGCACGCCGTACTCCTTCGGCAAGACGGTCGCTTCCGGCGCGCGGGTGCCATGCTTGCCAGCGCCCTGTTCGGATTCAGGGCCCATGAAACGCACTTCATAAGCGGCGGCGGCGAGGACGTTCTCGCCCCACGTGGATTGGCCCACGACGACCTTCAGCTCCTGCCCGCTCAGGTTGGCGAGGTTGACCGTGACCTGGCGGCGCTCGCCAGGCTGGAGCGTTACGCTGGCCGGCTCCAGAATGAGGCGCAGCGCATTGACGGCCGGCCCGCCGCCGGTCAGAGGCAAAACCGTCCGCGCGGCCGCGGCGACCTCGCGTTCCTGGGACAGGGCGGCGACCTGGAGCTGCGCGCGGGCGCTGTCGCCCGCCGCAAAAAGCTTATCGAGCGCTTCGCGGCGCGCGTCCTGGCCGCCCTTGCCCGCCTTCTGAATCCAGCGGGCGATCTCAGTCTCGTCCGGCCCTTCCGGCTCCGGGGCCGCGCCGCAAGCGCCGGCGTATTTCGCGACTTCGGCCACGACTGGAGCGTTGGGGGCCGCCAGCTTGATGAGGTTGCTCTCCCGCCCGCCGTTCTGGACGTGCCACGAGCCGTCCGCGGCTTGTGCCAGAAACAGCAGCCACAGCGAAGGACCCGGTTCCGCCTTGGGCAGTTCCAGCCGCGGGACCCAGACGATGTCGCGCCGCGATTGCAGACGCCCTTTGAGCGCGCGCTCAATCCACAAAGCCAGAGCGCCGCCGCCGGCGGCGGGCGCCGGCGACGCCGCGCCCACGCGTGCGATGGCCACAACGTCGCTGAGTACCGCCAACTGCTCCAACGTCTGTTCCTGGCCCCGCACAGTGTCGTCAGCGGGCGCACAAGAGCAGGCCGCAAATAAGCAGGCCAAGAGGATACAGGGACAGGTTCGGACCATTTCCGTTTTTGCCCTCCAGGAAGCAAACCTCTCGCCGTTCCGGGCTGCACTTTCCGAACCGCAACCGTAAGGGACTCCCGAAGCCTCGGGATTCAGATGGCGAGCTACATCTGAAAGACCATATTCAGTATCGGCGGAAAAGCCAGCGGAGTTAAGGAGCCACGGGCGCCTTCGCCCGTGGGCCGGCGGGCGCGGCGCCGTGGGCCAGCGGGCGCGGCGCCCGCCGCTCCTCGCAACTTGTCACTTGTCACTTGTCCCTGTTGGCCGTTAGAATGTGCCCGCATGAGACGTCCTGCAAGAACGCTCGCGCTGCTTCTGGCGCTGGCCGGCGCAGCCGCGGCCAATGCGTGCAGCATTCCCGTTTTTCGCTATGCGCTGGAGCGCTGGCCCGCCGCGCCTTATGGCGCCATTGTCTTCCACCGCGGCAAGCTGGAGCCGGCGGCGCGCGCGCTGCTGGAGCAGCTCAAAGGCGCGGCCAGTGCCCAGCCCGCGGCCAATCTGGAATGCATCGAAGTGGACGTGGAGCAACCACTGCCCGCGGAGCTGGGCGAGCTGTGGAAGAGTTTGAACAACCCGGCGCTGCCCTTTCTCGTGGTCCGTTATCCCGAAGGGCGGAGAGAGTCGGCCATCGCCTTCAGCAGCCCGCTCAACGCCGACGCGCTCCGCGGCCTGCTGGATTCGCCGGCGCGGCGCGAGCTGGCCAAGCGTCTGCTGGGAGGAGAATCGGCTGTCTGGCTGGTGCTGAAAAGCGGCTCGACCGCGCAGGACCAGGCCGCCTGCAAGTTGCTGCAAGACGAATTGAAGGGCTTGGCGCAGGAACTCAAGCTGCCCGAACAGGATCCGGACGGCGACGCCATGGCGCGGCCGGCCGCTGACCTGCCGTTGCGTTTGTCGTTCTCGATCCTCAGCCTCTCGCGCGAGGACGCCGCGGAACGCGCCTTCGTGCAAATGTTGTTGGGCACGGACAAGGATCTGGCGGCGGAGAAGGGCGTGCTGGCCTTCCCCGTGTTCGGGCGCGGGCGCCTGCTCTGCGCGTTGCCGGAGAAGCAACTGACGCACGAGACAATCGCCGAAGTTGCGGAGTTCGTCACGGGCGCCTGTTCGTGCCAGGTGAAGGACCTCAACCCCGGGACCGACCTGCTGCTGGCCGCCGACTGGGAGGCGCTGCTGGAAGGCCGCGCCGTGGAGGAACCGGCCCCGCCACTGACAGGGATTACGGCGAATCGTACCGCCGGCGTCCCGCGCATCTGCGGCACACCGGCGCAATACGCGCTGGCGGAGCAGCGCAGTTTTCAACGGCAGCTTGTTATCGCATTGGGAGGGCTGCTATTCGCCGTGGTCGTGGCCACTGTCCTGTTGAAGCGGAGAGCCGCTCGAAAGCGGAACTGACATGCAGGTCGTGCATCTCATCCTTCGTGAAATCCTCTACCGCAAACTCAACTTTGCCCTGGGCCTGCTCTCTGCGGTGGCTGCGGCAGGCAGCCTGGTTGCGGCGCTAACCGTGCTCCAGGCCCATGATCGCCGCACTGAAGCACTGGTCGCCGCGCGGGAAACGGAGACCCGCGAACGCCTGGGGAAGCTTGAGGAGGACTACCGCAGGATCACTGTCAAGATGGGCTTCAACCTGCTGATCCTGCCCAAAGACCAGAACCTCAACGACCTCTACGCGGACGACTATGCCTCGAAATACATGCCCGAGGAATATGCCGAACGCCTTGCCAAGGCTCACTTGGCGACCATCAACCATCTCATGCCCAGCTTGCAGCAGAAACTAAAGTGGCCGGAGCAGGAGCGGACCGTGATCCTCATCGGCGTGCGCGGCGAGGTGCTCGTGCGCGGCGCGGGGCAGCAGCCCATTCTGGAGGCGGTGCCGCCCGGAGAGCTCGTGGCCGGCTTTGAACTCCATCGCAGTTTGAAGCTCTCCGTGGGGCAGAAGGTGAAGCTGCTGGGCCGTGAATTCACTGTGGCCAAGCTGCACCCAGAACGCGGCACCAAAGACGACATTTCGCTCTGGATCAACCTGGGCGAGGCGCAGGAACTGCTGGACAAGAAGAGTTTGATCAATGCCCTGCTGGCGCTCGAATGCCATTGCGCGGCCCAGCAGCTCCCGGCCATCCGCGCCGAGGTGGGCCGCATTCTGCCGGACACGCAGGCCATCGAGTTCGCCACGCAGGCCCTCGCGCGCGCCGAGGCGCGCAACCGCGCGCAGGCGGAAGCCGAACAGGCCCTGGAACAGGAGAAACAGGGCCGCGCCAGGCTGCGCCACGAACGCGAGGCCTTCGCCGCAGTCCTGGTGCCGCTGGTCGTGGTCGCGGCGGCCCTGTGGATCGGTTTCCTGGCTTTCCTCAACGTCCGGGAACGGCGCAGCGAGATCGGCATCCTCTGCGCCCTGGGCGTGCGCTCAGCCCAGATCCTGGCCATCTTTCTGGGCAAGGCCGTGCTGCTGGGTCTGCTGGGCGCGGCCCTGGGATACCTCGCCGGCGCGCTCTCCGGCTGGCGCCTCCAGGAAGCCCCGCCGGTCCTGACGCTCGGGGAAGTTTTCAATACTACCTTGCTGCTCCAGGTCCTGGTTTTTGCCCCCGCGGTCACGGCTTTGGCAAGCTGGCTGCCGGCTTTCTGGGCGGCGCAGCAAGACCCGGCGGAGATTTTGCGGGAGGGGTAGATGTTTCCCTCTCCCCTGTGGGGAGAGGGCCGACGTGAGCGAAGCGAACGCGGGGTGAGGGGGCGAGGACGTGTGCAGCGAACGCGGGGCGAGGTGGCGAGGACGAGCGTGCAGTGGCCCCCTCACCCGGCGCTAAAGCGCCACCCTCTCCCCACAGGGGAGAGGGTAAACGAATCAAGGATAAAATGAATGCTCAAGGTTGAAGGCTTGCGCAAGACTTTTCGGGGTCCCTCCGGCATGGTCAGTGCCTTAAGCGGCGCCGCGCTCTCCGTCGCGCCAGGCGAATTTGTGGCCGTGCAAGGCCCGAGCGGCTGCGGCAAGACCACGCTGCTGCTGGCTGCCGGCGGCCTGCTGCCGCCCGACTCCGGCAGCGTGCAGGTGGACGGACAGGAAGTCTACGCTTTGCCGGCGGCGGCGCGGGCGCGTCTGCGGGCGGAGCGGATTGGCTTCGTTTTCCAGCAGTTTCATCTGGTGCCGTACCTGAGCGTGCTGGACAATATCCTCGCTGCGGCAATGGCGCTCCCAGCGGGGACAGACAGACAATTTCCAAACAGCCGGAAATTGGTGTCAGTCCCCGCTGGCGCGGCGCAGGCGCGCGCCCTGGAGCTGGCGCAACAATTCGGTTTGGAAACGCGCCTGGGGCATGTGCCCGCGCAGTTGAGCACCGGCGAGCGGCAGCGTACGGCGCTGGCCAGGGCGCTGCTCAACCGCCCCAAGCTTATCCTCGCCGATGAGCCGACTGGGAACCTGGATGCGGAGAATGCGCGCGTGGTGCTCGCCAGCCTGAGCCACTTCGCGCGCTCGGGCGGCGCCGTGCTTCTGGTCACGCACGACCAGGCCGCCGCTGAGTGCGCAGGGCGCAGGCTGCGGTTTAAGGACAGCAAGCTGGAAGGGGAAGCGTGATGGTGAGGAAGTATGGGAATAAGGGCACTGCGCGTCCAGAAATGAATTAGGGTGCGGGAGGCCAGAGACTGAACGGTTACGAAATCTGCAATCCCAAACCGTGTCCCTCCAGTCTTGATGAAGCGTACAGAAAGGGGTGGAGTGACGAATGAGAATCCGCAATCCCCAATCCGCAATCCGCAATGTCGGCGGCGCCCGGCTCGTCGCGCTGATTTCGCTCGTGGTGCTGGCCCTGCTGGTGCTGCTGCTGCGCTGGCAATCCACCCCGCAGGGCAGCACGCCGTCGGCACAACCGTTGCTCGTCTACTGCGCTGCCGGCCTGAAGGTGCCCGTGGAGGTGGTGGCGCGGGCCTACAAGGCCGCCTACGGCACGGAGGTGCAGTTGCAGTTCGGCGGATCGCAGACGTTGCTGGCTGGCGCCGCCGTGTCGCATCGGGGCGATGTTTATATTCCCGCCGACGAAGCTTACGTGCAGGACGCGCGGAGCAAGGGCCTGGTGGAGGAGGTCCTCCAGTTGGCGCGGATGCAGCCTGTTCTGGCCGTGAAGAAAGGCAATCCCAAGAACGTCAAGGCCCTGGACGATCTGTTGCGCACGGACGTGCGCGTCTGCCAGGCAGACCCGGACGCGGCCGCCGTGGGCAGGCTGGTCAGGGAGGCGCTGCAGAAGAGCGGGCGGTGGGAGCCGCTCAAAGAGCACACCACTGTCTCTAAACCCACTGTCAACGACGTGGCCAATGACATTAAGATCGGCGCCGTGGATGCCGGATTTGTCTGGGACGCCACAATAAAACAGTATGCGGAGCTGGAGATTGTCGCCGCGCCGGAACTTAACGGTCTGGCGGCACACGTGAGTGCCTGTATCCTGCGTGCCAGCGCCAATCCGGCGGCGGCGCTGCGCTTTGCGCGCTACCTGTCCGCGCGTGACAAGGGCCTGCCTGAGTTCCAGCGTTATGGCTTCACTCCTGTGGAAGGAGATCCCTGGGCTGAGACGCCGGAAATCAGGCTCTTCGCCGGCGCCATGCTCCGCCCCGGGATTGACCAGACCATCGCCGACTTCGAGCAGCGCGAAGGAGCCAAGGTCACACGGGTGTACCACGGTTGCGGTGTTCTGGTGGGGATGATGAAGACTGGCCAGCACCCGGACGCCTACTTCTCCTGCGACAAGTCGTTCATGGCCCAGGTTACGGACTTGTACCTCGACCCGACGGACGTTTCGGAGAACCAGCTTGTTATCCTGACCCCCAAGGGCAATCCGAAGCACTTGAACACGCTCAAGGACCTGTGCGCCCCCGGCTTGAAAATCGGCCTCGGCAATGAAAAGCAGAGCGCGCTCGGCGCGCTCACCAAGAAGCTGCTGGACGCTCAGGGCTTATCTGAGGCTTTGGCAAAAAACGTGGCGGCTGAATTCCCCGCCGGCGACATGCTGGTCAACGTGCTGCTCACAGGTTCGCTGGACGCCTGCGTAGTCTACGTCACCAACGCTGCCGCCAGCCGCGACAAACTGGAGATGATCCCGGTTGACTTGCCCGGCGCCAAGAACATTCAGCCTTTTGCAATCGGCAAGGAATGCAGATACCCGTGCTTGACCGCGCGGTTGTGGGAGAAGTTCAAGTCGTTGGAATCGAAGCAGCGCTTCGAAGCCAACGGGTTCAAGTGGCTCCTGGCGCCGGAGCAAAAATGAGCACCCCGGCCGTACCGCGGGCGTCACCGCCCGCAGAAGACCCGGCGCCCCAAGCCGGAATCGCCTTGCCGCGCTGGGGGCCTGACACGCCCTTCTTTGCCGCAATGGGCATCCTGGGCGGAGCCTATGTAGTCCTCATCCTGGCTCTCCTCCTGGCGGATGCTTCGTTCACCTCGCCGGGCCACCTGTGGAGCGCCCTGGCCAGTCCGGAAATCCGGTTCGCCATAAAGCTGAGCCTCATTTCCTGTACTGTCACCACCATTCTTTCGCTGTGGGTGGCGGTGCCGTTGGGCTATCTGCTCTCGCGCTCCGATTTCCCCGGCAAGAACCTGGTGGACGCCGTGCTCGACATCCCCATTGTCCTGCCGCCCCTGGTGATCGGCCTGAGCCTGCTCATCCTTTTCCAGACCCGCCTGGGCAGATTAGTGGAGACCTACATCCCGGTCACATTCGCCATTCCCAGCGTAATTCTGGCGCAGTTCTCCGTGGCCTGTGCCTTTGCCGTGCG